>CAWUOF010000151.1:0-8564 GCA_963923765.1 uncultured bacterium
GTTGTTTGAGGTGATGGGGTGGTGTTTGTATTTGGTGTGGGTGTTGTTTGAGGTGTGGGGGCTGATGGAGTAGTGGTTTGTTTTTTGAGGTTAATAAATAAATCGTAACGGGTAGATCGATCGCTACTAATTGCTGATGTTACACCTATGGAATTAATGGCTCCCATAAAGGTTTTTTGGCTGGGAGGTAGTTGCAAAAAGGGTATTTTTCCTTGGTTAAAAATTCGATCGATATCTATAAAAAAGTTACCGTTATTAGGTGTTAAACCTGATGGGATGAAATTTTGGAATTGTTTAGTACTGGCAAAGGCTGTATCTGGTTTAGGTACGATCGCGTTAGTTGCTGCTTCTCCTATAGTTAAAAAAGCTACATTCCCATCTAACCAACCATGAAAGAAATTTACTCCCCCTAGAGGTGATGTTAATTGGGTTACTGGTTGTTCTTTTATTTTTGCTTCGCTAACTTTAACTTTGTATTTAGTTGCTAATATTTCATCTAGTTGTTTAAAAGATTTTTCGGCATTGCGTCTATCATTTGACTGAATCATTAATGCTAAACCTACTGATATATTTTCAGTGGTTTTCTGTTGTTCCGTACCAATTAACGCTAGAGAAAATTCTCCTGCCATCCAAGTCATTAAATCTTTATCTAGATCTAAAGTTGTGGTGGTTCTAATAGCGGTTTTTAACCATTCTGGTTTGATGGGTGCGATCGGGCTGCCATCGGCGGTTTGAGAATAATCTTGCCATAAACGTTGTAAGTTTCCCCCAGATATCATCATTAAAGTATCTGATGGTAAGCGGGAAGGCATGATTTTTGAGTTATTTTCTACTACTAATTTTTGCTCACTGTTGGGTTTAAGCCAAGAAATTCCTTTAAATAATATTCCTTCTGGTTCTAAGTTAATTGTAGTAGCAAATCCTTGCCAGTTTTTCTGGAGTTTAGCTAGGTTTTGCTCAGGAATTGGTTGGGCTGAGTTAATGGAAAGATAAGCGGCTCCTACGGGTACGTTAAAGTATATTCTGGCAAAAGATTGAGTGGTTTTTATTTGTTCTAAAGCTTCTGTGTAGCCTGGAGTGGTGGCGAGGGAATAACCGCCTTGATAGGTGTCTATGGCTCGATCGATGGCTTTTGGTTCGTTACTAATGGTTAAAAAACGTCCATCTAAAACGGCAGCAGAAAGGGTGCGATCGGGTGGTGTTCCTTGAGTTTCTTTAATTTTAATGCCTTTATAGGTGCGATCAACCCATTTACCGCCGGCGGGTTCTTTCGGTTGTTCTAAGGTTTGTTTGGCTTGTTGTTGGTTATCTATGGGTAATATCATTACTACCGATTGTGGGCCAGGTAGTACCTGATTAGGTTGGGATGCGGGAGGGGGTAGAAAGGCTATGGTTATTTCTTTGCCTACCCAGGGTTTTATGTCTTTTTCGTATTCGATGCCGTTGTTAGTCAGGAGGCGATCGCGTATTTCCCCTATTGTTTCATCAAAAGCTTTTTTGCTTTCCTGTGTACCAAATTCTCCTAATTTCTGCCATTGATCTGCATTGGTAGAAACAGAAATTGCCATCATTGCTTCTTGGGGTATGGCATTCGCCCCAGTTTGGGCATTGCTCAGGCGTCCTTTTGGAGATATTAGCCAATAGGCAACTATTCCTCCGGCAATTACCAGGACGGCAGATACTACAGGTATTAAGGCAGATTTTTGCTTTTGATCTAATTTCATTATGGTAATAAGCTTAAGCTGTGCAATGTCAATATAGCAGATTAGTTAATTTGGCTGGTGTTTAGGTAATATTTGGGGAAATCTGGATTTTTTATGAGTAAATATTTTTCTGATATTTTTTGACAGTATTTCATGGTTTTAAATAATCGTTGTTGCGCTATTTTTGTTGAATTTTAACAACAGATATATAAAGTATTTTAATTATATATATCTGATTTGTATTCCAAAAGCGCTAAAGCGCAACAACGGTTATTACTGTTTATAACCTAATTTCGCAGGATATTTAATTTTTTCGGCGCGATCGCTAGATATTGTTATCAAAATATGTTGATTTTATTGGTTGATAAAGGGTATCTCTTTGTTGATGGGGACGACCTAAAGAATTAATGGCAGTTTGTAAATTTTCTACTTCCATACAACTGCCTCCTTTAGCGCCTGCCATTGTGGTAATATGTTCTTCCATTAATGTACCGCCAATGTCATTACAACCCCATTTTAAAGCTTGTATAGCGCCATTAAGTCCGAGTTTAACCCAACTGGGTTGATGATTAAAAATCCAGTTTCCTAGATAAATTCTGGCAACGGCAGTAAGGAGAAGGGCATCGGCAAGAATTGGCTGATCGCGTCCGACACGATGACGCATGGGGGCGGGGGCTTGTTCACCAACAAAGGGTAATAAAATAAATTCGGTGATGCCTATATATCCTCGATCGCGGGCGCTTTTTTGTAGCGATCGTAATTTATCTAAATGTTTTATTTGGTGTTCTGGTGTTTCAATATGACCAGAAAGCATTGTACTTGTTGTTGGTAAACCTAATTTATGGGCTGTTTTAATAATTTCTAACCAAGTTTCTGTATTAATTTTTTCTGGGCAGATAATTCGCCTAATTGAGTCGTCTAGTATTTCTGCGGCTGTACCAGGCAGGGAACCTACACCAGCATCTTTTAGGGCTGTTATTACTTCTGTATAGGTTAAATTATCTTCTCTGGCAATAAATTGTATTTCTTGGGGAGAAAAAGCGTGGAGATGTAATTGCGGAAATTTAGTTTTTATGGTTTCTACTAATTTTAAATAGTAGGATAAGGAGGAGTTATTTATTTTGGCTTGTTGATTTAATCCTCCTTGCATACAAATTTCGGTTGCGCCTCTTTGTATGGCATTAGTAGCTTTTTCGATAATTTGATGATAATCTAACCAAAAAGAGTCGGTTTCTCCGGCATCGCGGCGAAAGGCACAAAAACTACAGTGTTGTTCGCAAATATTGGTAAAGTTAATATTGCGGTTAATTACGTAGGTAACTTTTGGGCCTACTTGTTGCTGGCGTAGTTTATCGGCGGTGTTTTGTATTGCTTTTAAAATTTTTGGTTCTGTTTGTTTTAAAAGTATTACTCCGGCTTCTGGAGAAATATCTTCACCCGCTAGGGCGCGATCGAGTATATTGGTTATAGTTAGATTTTTCACTGACATTACTCAGATATTAGGTTAATTTTTGATGGTTTTCCAGGGCGATCTCTAATTATTTTATGGCTATTCTCAATTTATCAAAATCATATCAGGGTTTTAGCTATATTTTACCTGCTTTAAAAGGTCTAGCTATTTTTCTGATAGTTGTTTATCATCTTTGGGGATATACGAAAAGTTATCCTTTGTTTTCCCAGTTTATTGCTACCAGTAAAAATAATAATATTTTTTCTAGTTTAGCTGAAATTTTTTTGAATATTTTTTGTTTACTGGGAAAAGAAGGGGTGCATTTTTTCTGATTGCCAGTGGTTTTGGTTTAGCCGCCTCTTGGTGGCGATCGAATTATACCATTAATAGTACTTCTTTAATTACTTTTTGGCGCAGGAGATTACTGCGAATTTTACCTTTATATTGGTTGGCTCATATTTTGGCTTTGATTATAGCATGGATCCAACCTGATTGGGTACCTTTTGGACAAGATATATTACAATCAGGTTTTAGGGCGATCGAGGCTTTATTATTTAGTTTAACTACGTTAAGAAATTTTGTTTCTACTTATTTTTATTTTCTTAATCCTACTTGGTGGTATATTGGCTTATCGGTGCAACTTTATTTGATTTTTCCTTTATTAATACTCATCGGTAAACGCTGGGGCTGGTCTTTTTTATTATTTGCTTCATTATTTATTTCGTTAATATACCGGATTTTGATTTTATATTTTCCTGGGATAAATTTAGGGGCAAAGGAATTAATGTTAGGGGCGATGTTTCCGGCGCGTTTATTTGAATTTGTTTTTGGTATAGTTTTGGCAATATCTATTTTAGAAATAAATAATCAAGATATTAACAATATTAGGTTGTGGCAGTTAAATTTATTATTTACCGAATTATCATTATAAATTAGACTTCTTGCGAAACTAAAAAAATAATCATTTCTTGTTAAGAAAACATCAATCTTTCTGGCTTTTGCAAGAAAGCCTCTTGCCTGACTTTCGCAAGAAGTCTATTGTATATTATGGGTTATAGGTTTAATTTGTGATTGGGCAGCTTTGGAGGGATATATAATTTTAAAAGTTCCTGCTGATGCTTTAATTGCTATAGGTGAAGCCTATTTTTTCAGGTTTTAAATTTAGTACCTTTTCTGGTAAAAATTTTCGGTGCGATCGGTAAATATTCTTATGGTATTTATCTTACCCATGTTAATATATTTCCGGGTTTCTGGGCTTTAAGTATAGGTTTAATTCCTACTTAATGGCCCAGATTGTTTTTAGTAACGTTTATTACCTGTTTTGCTGGTTTTTTATTTGAATTTAGCTATAATTGGGTCAGGGGCAAAGGGTATATTTTCAAATTTTAAAAAACCGTTTTTTACTATTTTGAGATATAACCAAATCTAATAATTATGCTAATAATGATGCTAATTAAAATCAATATGAATTTTATAAATACCAGATAAAATGTCCAAAATTATCTCTATAATAATCTCAATTTTTACTAAATTATCTACTTGGCTAGTCTTAGCGATCGCCCTGGGAATTATATTAAGAATCATTAATTTAGATGGTCGAGAATTTTGGTATGATGAAGTTTTATCTTTATTACTTTCTAATGGCAAAAAAATTGCCTATATTCACCCTCAAAATATCCCTGTAATTTTATCGACATACAATCAATTATTACAAATACCACAAGAGTCTAATTTACGCGATATTTCCCAAACAATTATAAATTTATTCCGGGGAATAGTTGGCACAGAACCCCATCCACCACTTTTTTATCTCAGCCACCATTTTTGGTTACTTATTTTTGGTAATAGTGTTGCCGCTACTAGAATTTTAAGCGCATTTTTAAGTATTATTAGTATCGGTATTATTTATTATTGGGGAAAAATATTATTAGGAAATCGTACTGGGTTATTATTAGCAGCATTATTAGCTACTAATCCTTTTTATTTATTTCATTCTTTAAATTTTAGAATGTATGGTTTTGTAGTATTTTGGACAATTTTAAGTGGTACAGCTATCATCAAATTGATAGATATAAATCAGCAAAATTTAAACCATAAAAAATACTCGGCATCTAGGATATTGTTAGCAATAATTTTAACTTTGGCAATGGCAGGAGGATTATTAACTTTTTATTTGTTCGCTTATTGGTTTATAGTATTGGCAATTTTGGTAATTTATCTGGATAAAAATCGCTGGTGGCTATATGGTTTATGTTTTATTTTTGCAGGTATATTAACTCTCCCTTGGGTAATTTGGGGAACAAGACAGCAGTTAAGAAATGCTGATTTACATCGTTTTGCTGAGGGAGAAACAATCTCAAAAATACTAATATTTGGGCGACATTTACAAGATGTAGTACAAACGTTAGGAAATCATTTAATTTTAGGAGATTGGATTACTATTTTACCCGGAATTAGTGCGGTTATAGCGGGAGGGGTTATAATTGGTTTATTTATATTTGCTAGTGTGCGGCTTTGGCATCAAGGCGATCGACAAATTTTAATCATAGCTGTAATATTAGGTATTTTCCCGCTAATTTTAGCTTTATTTACAGATATTATTTCTGGTAACTTTACCTTAGCTTTTGGCTGGGGAAGAAGCATGATATTTATTTTGCCTGGTTGTTTGTTTTTTGTGGCAGTTTGTCTGGAAAAAATTACAGGTAAATGGCGAAATGTAATGATAATTTCTTGGTTATTATTTTATTTAACTATAGATATTGCTGATTTTAGTATCAGACAGCGATCGATGTTTCATACCCTCGCTAATTCTCTACAACAATATCCAGAAAAAACTACTTTAATAGTTTTAAATTCAAAAGCATGGGGTCATGTTTTACGGTTAGCTTATTATATACCACCAAATTTACCTGTTATGTTATTAGCTGAAGAATCTAAAAATCTGGCAAATAGTTTAGAACAAGTTTTAAATAATGATAATTTAAATTATTATTTAAATAATAACAATTCTCAATATTCCCGAATTATCTGGTTAGAAAGTGGTTATCCTTTATGGTCTGCTGCTACTACTGAAGCCGAAAGAAATAACATAGAAAATCTTTTAAACCAAAAATTTACACTAATAAACACTAAACATTTATCTGGTACTATGAATTTAGATGATTTTATGGTAAAAGATTATATAATTTCGGAAAAATAAGAATTTACGGGAGATAAATATAAATGTATTATTAGATATAATAAATGATTTTGTGAAAAAAGACTGTTTAGTACAACTATTTAATTTATTTGTTTACAATCTGCTGTAATATGTAATAATACTAAATCTAAATCTTGGACAAAAAATAATTTAAACCTGTACATGACCACTCATAAAACCACCTTGCTATTACCAATTCCTTCCGGTTCTCTAAAAATTTTACCCCTGGTGAGTAGATCTGAAAGCTGGCATTCGGAAAACTGGCATCATAGTCGATCGCACTTCCATGCATCTAGCGAAAACTCCTTAAGTTTTTCCTTAATTATTCCCACTTATAAAGAAGCGAAAAATATTAGAGAAATTATCCAAAAATTAACTAATTTATTAGATGAAATCATACCAGATGATTATGAATTAATTGTAGTTGATGATGATAGTCCAGATAATACCTGGAAAGTAGCCCTAGAATTAATGCCAGAATATCCACAATTACGGGTGATGCGGCGTCAGGAAGAAAGAGGACTTTCTACCGCAGTAATTCGTGGCTGGCAAGTCGCTAAAGGTGAAATTTTAGGGGTAATTGATGCCGATCTTCAGCATCCACCAGAAGTATTATTACAACTATGGGAAGCGATGGAAAATGGCGCAGATCTAGCTATAGCTAGTCGTCATATTGAAGGGGGAGGTGTTAGTGAGTGGAGTTTTGCCCGCAGAGTTTTGTCTCGTGGGGCCCAAATGTTAGGTTTAATTTTGTTACCAGAGGTACTTGGTAGAGTTTCTGATCCGATGAGTGGCTATTTTTTAGTAAGGCGAGATGCTATTACTGGCAAAACTATGTATCCCATCGGGTATAAAATTTTAATTGAGGTAATAGGTAGGGGAAATATTGGTAATATTGCTGAAGTTGGCTATGTGTTTCAGGAACGCCAAGAAGGAGAAAGTAAAGTAACTTGGAAACAATATGCTGAATATTTACAACATTTATTAAAATTACGATTTTATTTATGGCCGATCGGTAAATTTATTCGTTTTGGTACTGTTGGTTTTAGTGGTGTATTTGTGGATATGACCCTATTTTATCTACTCCATGATACTACTACTCTTGGTTTAGGAAGAAATATTAGTAAAATTATTGCTTCTGAGTTAGCTATTATTAATAATTTTGTCTGGAATGATATTTGGACTTTTGCCGATATTTCTAGTAACCAAAAACGATGGTGTCAGCGTTGTAAACGACTGCTGAAATTTAATATTATTTGTTTAATGGGGTTAACTTTAAATGTTTTGATATTAAATTTTTTGGCGGAAATTTTGCATATTAATGATTATTTGGCTAATTTAATGGCTATTGCCATTGTTACTTTTTGGAATTTTTGGCTAAATTTAAAGCTAAGTTGGCGAGTTACGGAAGTAAAAAATAAAGAGTAAATAGGGAAAATACCATATTTGTAAATAAATATTGTTGCGTTTTAGCGCTTAAGTGCCCTTGCGTTTTAGCAACAATAATAATTATTGACAATTTCAAGAAAATAATCGAAATGTAAATTATTCTTTCCTAATAGATCCAGGAACACCTATAGGGGAAATTCCAGCTATCGATCGCAAATTTTGACAGCGAATTAATTCGGTAAAATCTAAACCTATTCGCCCTTCTATTTTCGCCACAGTTTCAATGGCAGAAAGTAAATATTCGGCGGCTTCAGTTTCATTATAACCCCTTCTTTGGGCTACTTGAATAGCCGCTTCATCTGCTAATAATTCCGATTTAGAATTATAATTATTTCGCCAAATTTGACTAATAGCCAAGGCGCTTAAACTACCACCAATAACAATACCGATCGCATCGGCTTGTATTACTTCTACCATTGTGCCTAAAATTGCCGCTATAACAATACCTTGATATAAATCCGCTTTAAACCATTTAATACTAATTAACCAGCTAACTGTACGTAAAAGTAACATATCTCGTTGTGGTTTAGATAGTTGTCGCCATAAATCAAAATTAATATAAATAGGGCGGTTTTGTTTCCAAGGTAAGGGAAAAGGACTATCAATTATTTTCGGTTGTTCTGGTTTACTAATAATTTTAGTGAGCATTCTACCAGATGCCGGCATTATATCTAATAATCTTTGAATTTCTGGGGCTGGGTTCATAATTATTGTTGGGCAGGGGGGAAAGGGAGCAGGGGGGAAAGGGAGCAAGGGAGCCTGT
>CAWUOF010000152.1:0-8515 GCA_963923765.1 uncultured bacterium
TGTAATATATATGAAAAAATGCGAAAAATCAGAACAAAACCCGAAAAATTCTGAGAATTGTAAGTTTAAACTTTTGTTTATGCTAACTCCTGAAACTGACGTCGAGGAACTTCAAAAGTAAAAAAATCGTAAGCCATAAGAGTTTTGGGAAAAATAGAACGAGCTTCTTGCAACAAGTCATCAAGAACAATAGCATTACCAGGAGAATAACGGGGGCTAAAATGGGTAATAATTAACTGTTTCACAGCAGCAGTTAAAGCTACTTGGGCTGCCATTGTGGAAGTAGAATGCAGGCGATCGTAAGCCATTTGAGCATCTTGATGAGCAAAAGTGGCTTCGTGAATTAAAACATCAGCTTCAGATGCCAGGGCTACCGCTTCATCACAATAAATAGTATCGGTACAATAAACTATTTTCCGGCCAATTTCCGGCGGGCCACAAAAATCCTGACCATGAATTTGCCGACCATCTGGGAGAGTAATACTTTGGCCATTTTTCAGCTTACCGTAAAGGGGGCCAGAAGGAATACCCAAAGCTTGAGCTTTTGCCACATTAAAACGTCCGGGGCGATCTTTTTCAGTAATGCGATAGCCAAAGGCGAGAACCCGATGTTTTAAAGGCCCGCAACTGACAATATATTCTTCATCTTCATAAATAACCCCAGGTTGAATTTTATGGACTTTAATAGGGTAGGAAAAATGAGTTTGGGAATAACGAGTAGAACTTTGTAAATATTTCTCCAGATCTGGGGGGCCATAAATATCAATCCGATGGGGCTGGCCGGCCAACCCCGCACTGGCCAAAAGACCCATCAAGCCAAAAATATGATCGCCATGAAGATGAGTAATAAAAATACGAGTTAATTGGCTAACTTTAAGTTCACTTCTAAGAAATTGATGTTGGGTTCCTTCGCCACAGTCAAACAGCCAAACTTCGGCCCTTTGAGGCAGCCGCAGGGCGAGGCTAGAAACATTACGCGATCGCGTTGGTACACCAGAGCTAGTTCCTAAAAAAGTTATTTGCATTTGCCTAACTACTAACTTTTAATTAATTAGTATTGTATATAAAATTTCAGCTTTTTTTAGTACTTTTGGCGGTGGAATTGGCGCGGAAAATAAGCAAATATTAAATTATAAATATTTTTAATATCTTGTAGTATAGAAATGCTAATAGGCGATCGCTGTTATTTTAATAATTTTTTTAAAAATTTCTTTATATCTTTCTATATTTTTTTAAAAAAATTTACCAACTCCCTGGGAAATTTACGAAAACTAGCATTAAAAATATATTACATTCAACCTTGCCACAGTTTATATTAAAACTATAATCGTGACAATTTTTTTACAATTTTCCGTAGTTTAAAATAAAAAAATCCAGGTTCATCCATAATAAAATGTCCAGAAATTTACACCAACAACAAAATTTATTAGAAGTAGCCATAGATCGCCATTTTCTTTCCGTATCTAGCCAGACTTTAGTTATAGAAGCGATCGCCCTGATGAGTCAAGCGAGGGCAAATTATATTTTGATTATAGAAAACGAAAAATTATTAAGTATTTTTACGGAAAGAGATGTAGTAAAACTAACGGCTGGAGCAAAAAATATCAGTAATATTATCATTTCCGAAATAATGACAAAAAATATAATCAGTTTAAAATTATCACAAGTAGACAATATTTATGGTGTATTAGAATTATTACGTTCATCCCGAATTCATCACTTGCCTATCACCAATGATACCGACAAAATATTAGGTGTTATTACTCAGGAAAGTATTCAACAAGCCCTGAAACATACAGATTTATTACAAATAGGGCAAATAGAACAAATAATGATAACTTCCGTAATTACAGCCCCTCTTAATGCTTCCCTGTGGGAAATAGCGCAAAAAATGACAAATCATTGCAAAAGCTGTATAGTAATTTGTGAATAATTGGCAAAAGAAGCCAGAAAAAATACAGATAAAAAAACTTTTATACCAGTTGGTATTATTACCGAAAGAGATTTAGTAAACTTAACTGCTAATCAAAATAATTTCAAAGATATTTTAGCAAAAACAGTAATGAGTTTTCCCTTAGTATCAATACAAGAAAATGATACTTTATGGAATGCCCATCAAATCATGGAAAATCAGAAAATTCGCCGCTTAGTATTAATAGATAGTCAAGGCTATTTAGTCGGTTTAGTTACTCAAAATAATCTTATTCACGCATTAGATACAGTAGAAATGAATATCACATTAGAACTATTGCAGAAAACTATAGCCGAAAAAACTCAAATACTACAACAAGTTAACGAAGAAATACAAACAGAAGTAAATAAACGCCAACAGGTAGAATAGAAATTAAGAAAAGCAACAGAAAAATTAGAAGAAATAGTAAAACAACGGACTTTAGAATTAACCCAAGCCAACGAAAAATTACAACAAGAAATTCAAGGCCGTATAGCTGCGGAAGCAGAAGTACGTCGCCTGAATACTGAATTAGAATTAAGAGTAGAAGAAAGAACAGCCCAACTATCCAAAAGTAATGAAGTATTGCAACAGGAAATTAGCGATCACCAATTACTAGAAGATAAATTACGAATTTCCGAAAATAAGATGCGGGTTGTATTTGAAGCCATGACTGATATAGTTATGCTGATTGACAAACAAAAAAACATTCAAATTTTACCAACTAAAATAATAGATTTTTATCAACCAGAACATGATATTATTAGCTTGACATTAGAACATTTTTTTCAAGATGAAAATAACGAATATTGGCAGCAAAGTTATCAGGTTTTAGAAACCACAAAAAACAGAGATTTTGATTATAAATTATGTATTGATAACCAAGAATTTTGGTTTACAAACTGTATTTATCCCATATCAGAGGATACAGTTATTTGGGTAGCTAGAAATATCAGCGATCGCCAACAATCCCAGCAAATTTTACAGCACAAAAATCAAGAATTAGCTACCACATTAGAACAGCTAAAAATCACCCAAGAAGAACTAATTCAATCCGAAAAAATGGCAGCATTAGGACAGCTTATTGCTGGTATAGTTCATGAAATTAATACCCCACTAGGTGCAATTCGTTCTTCTGTGCAGAATATCGCCGATTTTTTAGCAGAAAAACTAGAAAAATTACCAGGATTTTTTCAAAGCTTATCCCCAGAAAACCAAAAATATTTTTGGGCTATTATTCACAGTGCCAAACAAGAAATAACCGACACTTTATCTAGTAAAGAAAAAAGAAAAATTCGGAAAAATTTGCAACAGCAGCTAGAAGCATGGAACATAGAAAAAGCTGATAGCATAGCCTGTACTTTAGTAGATATAGTTATTTGGGATAACCTAGAGGAATTTTTACCTTTATTGCAAGATATACAAGGACAGGAAATTTTAAAAAACAGCTATGAAATATCTACCTTAAATAAAAGTACCAAAACTATTACTATTGCCATTGAAAAATTATGCTCGTTTTTATCCTTCAGGAGAAAAGATAATAACCAATATTACCGAAGGAATTGAAACTATATTAACTCTATACCAAAATCAACTAAAACATGGGATAGAAGTAATTAGAAATTATCAATAAAATTTACCTGCTTTACTTTGTTATCCCGATGAATTAAATCAAGTTTGGACCAACTTAATCCATAATGCCATTCAAGCAATGGACAATAAAGGAATTCTCACCATAGATGTCCACCATGAAAGCGATCGCCTTCTAGTTAAAATTACGGATAACGGTCCTGGTATTCCGAGATTATATTGAAAATCTTTAATCCTTTTTTACGACAAAACTCGCAGGACAAGGAAGCGGTTTAGGTTTAAATATTGTAAAGAAAATTATTGATAAACACGAGGGAACTATAGAAGTAGAAAGCATACCCGGCCAAACTACTTTTTTAGTAATACTACCCTTGCAGCACAATTAAAGGTAAAATGGAATAAATTTCTATGTCCCAACCAGTAATTTTATGTGTAGATGATGAAAAAGTAGTTTTGGATAGTTTAAAAATTCAACTCAAAAGAGAATTTGGAGATAATTATCTTTATGAATTCGCCGAAAATGCCGATGATGCTTTAGAAATTATAGCAGAACTAGAAAAAGAAAATAAAACTATTTTAGTTATGGTTTCTGATTGGTTCATGCCTGGTATTAAAGGAGATGAATTTTTAATTCGTGTGCATGAAAAACATCCAGATATTGTTAAAGTCATGTTAACGGGACAAGCTGAGGAAAATGCCATTATCAAAGTTAAAGAGCAAGTTTACACGCTTGTTTACATAAACCTTGGAGTGGAGAAGAATTGGTAGAAACAATTAAATCAGGCTTAGTACACTAATGAATAAACCTGTAATTATTTGTGTTGATGATGAAGCTATTGTTTTACAAAGTTTAAAAATTGAGCTAAAAAAAGCTTTAGGAGAAGACTATTTAATAGAAACGGAGGAAGAAAGCGAAGATGCGTTAGAATTAATTGCCGAATTATTGGAAGAAAAGAATGAAATACCCCTAGTTATTTCTGATTATTTTATGCCAGGATTAAAGGGAGATGAATTATTAAAAAAAATTCATATTATTGCTCCAAAAACAATTAAAATAATGCTCACAGGACAAGCGGATATTGCCGCAGTGAGTAATACTATTAAATATGCTAAATTATATCGTTATATTGCGAAACCTTGGCAAGCAGAAGATTTGCGTTTAACTATAAAAGAAGCAATAAATAGCTATTTTTTAGAAAAACAAATTCAAGAACAAAATATTCAATTACAAAAACTAAATTATGAATTAGAAAATCTAGTTGAGGAAAGAACCTCCGCTTTACGTTTGTCTGAGGAAAAATTTGCAAAAGCTTTTCGTTCTTCTCCTAATCCTATTACTATTACTAGATTAACAGATGGTTGTCATATTGAAATTAACGAAGCTTTTTGTAATATGATAGGCTATACGAAGGAAGAAATAATTGGTCGTACTGCGGTAGATTTGGAACTTTGGGCTAGTTTAGAATCTCGTAAAGAATTATTTACAAGATTAGTAGAATTTGGCGCGGTTCGCAATTATGAATTTGATTTTTTTACTAAAAATAAAGAAAAAAGAACAGCTTTATTATCGGCAGAAATTATAGAAATTAATGAACAAAAATGTGTAATTTCTGTGAGTCAAGATATAAGCGATCGTAAACAAGCAGAAATAGCTTTACAAAAAGCCAAAGAAGCAGCAGATAAAGCTAACCGGGCTAAAAGTGAATTCTTATCTAATATGAGCCATGAATTACGCACTCCCCTTAATGCTATTCTAGGCTTTACCCAATTATTATTAAGAGATACATCGTTAAAAGCAGATCAACAACAACAATTAGGAATTATTAGCCGCAGTGGTGAACATTTGCTCAATTTAATTAATAATATTTTGCAAATGTCAAAAATCGAAGTAGGTTTAGTAACAGTTAATCCCAATACATTCGATTTGTACCGGATGTTATTAACCATAGAAGAAATGTTTAAACTTCAGGCAGAAAAGAAAGGATTACAATTAAATTTTTGGCGATCGGACAATTTACCCCAATATATATATACGGATGAAAGTAAACTGCGGCAAGTTTTAATTAACTTATTAGGAAATGGGATAAAATTTACCACAGAAGGGGGAGTTAATTTAAGAGTAAAAGTTTTAAAAACAACCCCAGTTCATCCTCAAGTAAAACATAATAATGATACAGATAAATATCAGTTATTATTTGAAATCGAAGATACTGGAGGAGGAATTTCTGCGGAAGATATAGATATTTTATTTACACCATTTGTGCAAACCGAAACGGGGCGTAAATCTCAGGAAGGAACAGGTTTAGGTTTACCCATTAGTCGTAAATTTATTCAACTTTTAGGAGGAGATATTAGCGTTACTAGTGAAGTAAATAAAGGAAGTATATTTAAATTTGATATAGAAATAACAATTCCTGATGCGATAGAAATTCAAGCCACAGGAGTAACTCGTCGTGCAATTCGTTTAGAACCTGGTCAGCCAGAATATCGTATTTTAGTAGTAGACGATCGCTCCGAAAGTCGCCTACTTTTAACCAAACTATTATCATCCCTGGGCTTTGCTGTCAAATCAGCCGAAAATGGTCTGCAAGCTGTTGATATATGGTCAAATTGGGAACCTCATCTAATTTGGATGGATATGCGGATGCCCATAATGGATGGCTATGAAGCTACTAAACGTATTAAAGCCCATTTAAAAGGTCAAGCAACAGTAATTATTGCCTTGACAGCTAGTGCCTTTGATGAAGAAAAATCAGTGATATTATCGGCTGGCTGTGATGATTTTGTTGCCAAACCTTTTCGCGAACATATAATATTAGAAAAAATGGCTAAATATCTGGGAGTTCGGTATATCTATGAAAAAATATCTACTCTTGAAAAAGAAAATGAAAAAGATGGTTCACCAGGATTAGAAAATAGTAATTCTAATTCTAATAATTTAGAATCATCCTTTATCCTTAACTCTCATTGCTTTCAAGATTTCCCCCCGGAATGGGTCGAAGAATTATATCAAGCTGCCGATGCAGTGGATAACGACCAAATTCAATATTTAATTTCTCAACTTCCCCCCGATCGTGTTAATCTAGGTACAGCTTTATTTAATTTGGCCAATAACTTCCGGTGTGATAAAATTATTGATCTAATTGATAGATTTAGGAAAATATAACCTAAAATTATCACAAAATCAAGGTAAATTTAATATTATTATCTAAAAACATATAAGGTAAATTATTATCAATAGCAACAACAGAAATATGAAGCAAAATCTGAATCAGAAACCAGAGCATAAAGGAAATATTTTAATAGTTGACGACACCCCAGAAAACTTACAGGTATTATCAGCTACTTTATCCGAAAAAGGCTATAAAATACGTGGCGTTGTTAATGGGAAAATGGCTATTAGGGCTGCCCATTCTGTCCTTCCTGATTTAATTTTACTAGACATTAGAATGCCCGATATGACAGGCTATGAAGTCTGCGAAATCTTAAAAAAAGATGCGGAAGTTAATAATATACCAGTTATTTTTATTAGTGCCTTAGATGAAGCAATAGACAAAGTAAAAGCTTTTCAAGTTGGCGGAGTAGATTATATTACAAAACCATTTCAAGTAGAAGAAGTTTTAGCCAGGGTAGAACATCAACTAACTATTCAAAAATTACAAAAAGAATTAATCGAAAAAAATAAAAACCTAGAATCAGAAATTATAGAAAGAAAAAAAGCAGAACAAACCGCAGAAGCCGCCTCCCAAGCCAAAAGTCAATTTTTGGCTAATATGAGTCACGAATTACGAACCCCATTAAATGCAATTTTGGGCTTTACCCAGGTAATGATTAGAGAACCTTTTCTCAATACCGAGCAAATGGAAAGCTTGCGAATAATTAATCGTAGTGGAGAACATTTATTAGAATTAATTAATGATGTTTTAGACTTGTCAAAAATTGAATCAGGCATTATAGATGTTTATGAAACTAGCTTTGATTTATATAGATTATTGGATAATTTAGAAGAAGTATTTCAATTTAAAGCTGAACGGAAAAAAGTAAGCTTAAAATTGATTATTCAACCTGATGTTCCTCAATATATTAAAACTGATCAAAAAAAATTACGCGCTTGTTTAACAAACCTACTGGGAAACGCTATTAAATTTACAGCTAAAGGGGAAATTATCTTGCGGGTGAAATTGGAAAATCAGGAAAAAACCACAGAAAAAATAATAAATAATAATTACCAATACTTATTATTTGAAATTGAAGATACCGGATTAGGTATTGCCCCAGAAGAAATTGATAAATTATTTGATGCTTTTGTGCAAACAGAAGCAGGGCGAAAAAATGCGGAAGGAACAGGTTTAGGATTAACTATTACTCGAAAATTTGTCGAATTAATGGGAGGAGAAATAACAGTTAATAGCTGGATTAATCAAGGTACAATTTTTAGATTTAATATTAAATTTTATCCGGCAGATTTATCGGAAATAACTATTCAACCCATGCAAAGGGTTATTGGCTTAGAAGAAAACCAAGAAAATTATCGCATACTGGTAGTAGATGATAATAAAGAAAATCGTCTGTTATTAGTAAAATTTTTAGAGCCTATTGGCTTTGATGTGCGAGAAGCCGAAAATGGTAAACAAGCTATTGATATATGGTTACAATGGCAACCACATTTAATTTGGATGGATACTCGGATGCCTGTAATGGATGGTTTAGAGGCTACTAGAAAAATTAGAAGTATAGAAAATAGAAGTATAGAAAATAATAGAAAATCTGGTATGCAGCTAGAAAATAATTTTGCTACTGTTATTATTGCTTTAACTGCTAGTACTTTTGAAGAAAGACGAGGAGAAATTCTCGGAACAGGATGTAATGATTTTGTGCGTAAACCTTTTCAAGAACAAATAATTTTTGATAAAATGCAACAATATTTAAAAGTTAGATATATATATGAAAAAATTAGCAATTTAAGCAATTTAT
>CAWUOF010000153.1:0-8502 GCA_963923765.1 uncultured bacterium
GCAGTACCTTCAGAAGATTGATTAACTCCCATTGACCAGAGAGATAATACTTGTTTTGATTCCCCCCAATATTTAGCGGCGGTTTCTAATTGTTCTAAGGTAATACCACATTGTCTAGCTACTAAGTCTGGGGAATAATGGTGAATTACTTTTGTATATTCACTAAAGTTACTAGTACATTCATCGATAAATTCTGGATCTATATAATTCCAACGTAGTAATAAATGAGCAATACCATTTAATAAATCTATATCGGTACCAGGACGAATAGCTAAATGTAGATCTGCATCTTCGGCTGTAGTAGTACGACGGGGATCTACTACTATCATTTTGACATTTTTATTTTTTTTATGATGTTTTCGCAGACGGTTATAAATAATGGGATGACATTCGGCTGTGTTAGTACCAATTAAAAAAGCACAGTCGGTTAATTCTAAATCATCGTAACAACAAGGGGGGCCATCAGCACCAAAACTTTGAATATACGCGGAAACTGCACTAGACATACATAGGCGAGAATTGGCGTCAAAGTTATTAGTTCCTAGACAGCCTTTCATTAGTTTTTGGGCGATATAATAATCTTCTGTTTGCAATTGTCCAGAACCATACATACAGATAGCTTCTGGACTTTGGGTAAAGCGTACTGTTTGAATTTGTTTAACGATGCGATCAAAGGCTTCTGCCCAAGTAACGCGGCGAAATGGTTCGCTGAGGGAGTCACGCATCATGGGATATTTGAGGCGATTTTTATCGATCGCTTCTGCTATTGTTGCGCCTTTTACACATACTAAACCTTGGCTAGATGGATGTTCGCGATCGCCTCTTACTTTCCAAATAGGGTTTCCTTGGGCATCGCGATTTGTTGGCTTACCTAATTGCGCTGGTGGAGATACTTCTAAACCGCAGCCTACTCCACAATAAGGGCATAGAGTTTTATTTGAATCTGTCATATTTTTAAAAGTTGAATATTAGTAAATTTTGAGAAGTTTTTTACTAGAAAAATAATGATTTTGATAACTAAACAATAGTCTTAATGCTGGTGGATTTTAATTTTATTGTTTATTAATCATAGTTGCTGAATTAGATATAGAGGAAAAGGGGGAATATCTCAATTATGTTAAGAGATATTTATTTTGGTAAAACCTTAGTAAACTTGAGATGTTCCCTCATTAGTTTTGATTTTTGTTGATGATTTACTACTATATTTCTATTTTTCTCCTATTTCTGATTCAGTGGCTAAAATAGCAATGGGATTAGTTGCTATAATTTCTGGTGTTTCTGCTATATTGTAATGTTCTGCAAAAGAACCTTTTGGTTCTTTGAGATAAACCATACATAAACCAGCACAAATTAAGGCAGTAATTCCCATTGTTGCAAATAAAGTTGGTGCATCGGTTAAGCTAAATATGGTCAGGAAAATTACACCGCCAAAGTTACCATAAGCGCCAACATTACCAGATATTTGTCCAGTAATTTCCTTTTTAATTAATGGTACTATGCTATAGGTTGCACCGCAGCCAGCTTGAGCGAAATAAGCTGCAAACATGGTAACTGCTATTGCTAAAGGTAATGGCCAAGTAGAGTTAATATCATAGGCGAGTAAATAACCAATACCAACGCCACCAGCGATAATAGTCATAGTCCATTTACGACTGCCAAATTTATCAGAAATTAAGCCCCCACTAGGACGAGAAATAAGGTTTAAAAAGGGATAAGTTGCGGCAATCATTGAGGCGGTATGATGTTCTAAACCAAAAGTTTTCTCGAAAAAACCTGGTAACATAGAAACGGCAGCTAATTCTGAACCAAAGGTAATGATGTAGGCAAATTCTAATAGGGCAACTTGACGAAATTCGTAGCGATCGGCGGGGGAATATATTTTATTGCCAGTGATAACTTCCTGATTAACTTGCCAAGCTTTATATGTTTGATAGCCATATAAACAACCTAAAAGTATCCAGGTAATTAGCATTTGTTCATCACTGAGGAAGTTAATTTTAGGTTGTGCTAACCGCCATGCTAATAAACCCAGGGCAAAAATTAACCCAAAATTCATTATAATCATGGCATAAAAACTGCGTTGGCTGGTAACTTCCATTCCGCCTGCACGTTTGGGTTTTCTGTAGATTTGACCAGGGGGAGTATCGGTAACTTGGCGATAATAAATTAATCCATAAATAGCCGAGATAATGCCTGTTAAAGCTATGGATAAACGCCAATTAGTATTACCACCAGCGATAAAGGCTGTGGATAAAGCAAGTAAAGGTAGAGTAAATTCAGCACCAAAGGCACCAAAATTTCCCCAGCCGCCATAAATACCTTCAGCAATTCCTATTTCTTTAGGTGAGAACCATTCTGATACCATGCGAATGCCTACTACAAAACCTGCGCCTACTATTCCCATCAGTAAACGGGCGATAACTAATTGATGAAAATCTTGGGCGATCGCTGTGGCAAAACAGGGGACTATCGAAAACATTAACAAGGCAGAAAAAGTAATACGCGGTCCGAATTTATCTAATACCATACCCACAATAATACGGGCAGGAATTGTCAGGGCGAGGTTACATATTAATAAAGTTTTAATTTGTGGTTCGGCTAGGCTTAATTCTTTACCAATAATACTACCAAATGGAGCAAAATTAAACCAATCTACAAAGGTTAAGAAAAAGGCAAACCAGGTAAAATGTAATATACGATAACGACCATGAAATGACCATAATTCTTTTAGCATGATAGAACCCATATCTTGCGTAATAGATTAATAATTAATGACTAATTATTTAGCTTTAGTAATACCCACTAAAAATTAGGCAGTAACACATTTTTCTTGCTATTAAAGTTATGCTGATAAAAACTTTTCTTTCGTATATTTAGGCACATAAGTAAGGGAGATATGCAAATAACGCATTTTTTGTATGCTATTTATGCATAATGCAAATTTGGTAAAAAAATATAGGGTGGGCGTTACCCACCCTAGAAATTAATCGGCGGCATCGTCGTGGGCGAAGCGACGATAAAGGAAGTCTAGGGCATAGTTTCGCAGATCGTAATATTGGCTATCTTCGAGAATGGCAGCCCGATCGCGGGGACGAGAAAAAGGAATTTCTAATACTTCGCCAATTTTAGCAGCAGGGCCATTAGTCATCATTACTAATTTATCAGCTAAAAACAAAGCTTCGTCAATATCATGGGTAATCATTAAAACTGTAACTTGATGTTGACGCCATATTGCTAATAATTCCTCTTGTAATTCTTCTTTAGTAATGGCATCTAAAGCGCCAAAAGGTTCGTCAAGAATTAACACTTGTGGACAAATAGCTAAGGCGCGGGCGATCGCTACTCTTTGTTTCATACCACCGGAAAGTTCCCCCGGTTTTTTATTAGCAGCATCTAATAAGCCAACTAAAGCTAAATTTTCTTCAACTATAGCTATTTTTTCTGCTTTAGATTTATGGCGATAAGCTGAATTAACCGCTAAATAAATATTATCAAAAGCACTTTTCCAAGGTAACAGAGAATAATTTTGAAACACCATCATTCTATCAGTACCAGGTTTAGTAATGCGGCGATTTTGTAAGCGCACTTCCCCGCTACTAGGTTTCAAAAAACCTGCCACCATATTTAATAGGGTAGATTTACCACACCCAGAGTGACCAATAATGCAAATAAACTCTCCTTCTTTGACACTCAAACTAACATCATCCAGCACTACATAAGGGCCTTCAGGAGTTGGATAAACCTTAGAGACATTATCAATAACTAAAAAGGAATCTCTTGGAGAAAGCTTTTCGTTTTTTTGATTTGTAAGTAATTGTTGCATAGATATTCAAAAACTCCTTAGCGTAGTGTTAACATTTGCCTGCTTTTGAAAAAAATCTCCCACGAATAATTACCAAAAATTTCGGGAGAAATATAGGTAAAATTCCATTAATTACGCTGATTTCCGATAATTGAAATTATCGTTAACATCGAGCATAATTTCTTCGATACGAATTTCTCGATGAATATCTAAACGTTTAAGATAACCGATCGGATCATCAGGATTAAAAACCATACCATCAAATAAAGCAAAAGGCACGCGATCGGGTTCAAAATCCGGCCATTTTAACTCACGACAAGCTGCACTAAATAGATCTACTCGCCTGACTCTTTCTAAAATTTCAATCCAATTTTTCGGAAAAGGAGTCATTCCCCAACGAGCAATTTGTGTGAGAATCCACAGCGCCTCTGCCCTACCTGGACAGTTAGCATTATCGTAGTGAAACTGTACATAACGGCGTAATTTTTGCGGTGGATATTGGCGTGTACTACCGTTGTAGGGAATACTGAAACCTGGACGAGTATAAATTGCTTCTGTTCCTAAATATTCAGGTTGACAGATCATGTTTAAAATCTGTTCGCGATTGCTACGATAATCGCAATATTCACAGGCTTCTAATAGTGCTTTTACTAAAGCTTTATGAGTTTCTGGATTTTCTATTGCCCAGTTTTCTCTAACACCTAAAACTTTTTCTGGATGTCCTGGCCAAATATCAATATCGGTAACAATTGGAAAACCTAAACCTTCATAAACAGCTAAATTATTCCAGGGTTCTCCTACACAATAACCATCAATTTTTCCATTTCGGAGATTTTCCACCATATCTTGAGGTGGAATTACAGTTAAATTGATATCTTTATCAGGATCTATGCCACCGGATGCTAACCAATAACGTAGCATCAGGTTATGCATTGAATAAGGGTGTACTATGCCAAGGGTGTAAACACGATCGGGATTTTTGGCGATCGCCTCTTTGAAATCGGCTAAAGTAGTTATTCCTTCCTCATAAAGTTTATTACTTAAAGTAATCGCATTACCATTACGACTTAATACTAAGGCTGTATTGATGGGAACTGGTGTTTTTTTACCAAAACCTAAAGTCATTGCTAAGGGAATTCCCGATAGCATACCGGCTGCATCTAACCGCCCATTAATAATGCTTTTCTCGATATCATCCCAGCTAGTTTCACGGATAAGGTTAACGTTGGTTAAACCGTGTTTTTTGAAAAATCCTAATTCTTGGGCTACTACAAAGGGGGCGCAATCTGTTAAAGGCAAAAAGCCTATATTTAAACTGGTTTTTTCGATGCTTTGGCTGGGAATCCTGGCTTGTATCTTTGCCTTGCGTTTCTTATCCCGTTTCTGTTGATTTAAAAAGTTAATGATTTCGTTGCGTAAATGATAGTAATCGGGGTGATTTACTACTTCCATGCGTTGACGTGGACGGGGAATATTAACTTCTAATATTTGCCCTATATGGGATTCTGGCCCGTTGGTAAGCATCACGATTCTATCAGATAAAAGTAATGCTTCATCGACATCGTGAGTTACCATAACTGAGGTGACATGGCTTTCTTCACATATTTTCATTAATTGTTCTTGTAACCCACCGCGAGTTAAGGCATCTAAGGCACCAAAGGGTTCATCAAGTAACAGTAATTTGGGGCGAATTGCCAGGGCGCGAGCAATAGCTACTCGCTGTTTCATGCCGCCAGAAAGTTGTCCGGGTCGTTTGTCGGCGGCGTGTCTTAATCCTACTAAATCTATGTGATGTTCGATAATGCTACGTCTTTCGCTTTTGGGTTTATCGCGCATGATTCTGTTTACTGCTAAGGCGATATTTTCCCTAACTGATAGCCAAGGTAATAGGGAATAGTTTTGAAAGACTACCATTCTATCTGGGCCGGGTTTGATAATTTGTCGCCCTTCTAATATTACTCCCCCAGTGTTAGGGCGATCGAGTCCGGCTATCATGTTTAAAAGTGTTGATTTTCCACAGCCAGAATGTCCTATTAAAGAGATAAATTCTCCTTTTTTTACTTTAAGTTCGATATTTTTTAGCGCTATATATTTGCCGCCGTCGGGCAAGTTGAAGATGCGATCGATATGGTCAATTTCTAGGAATGCTGACATGGTAATTATTCAGGTTTAAGTAGTACTAGGTGATGGGAAAAATGGGGAAAGTTAATACTTACTATCCCCCTATTTAGCTGTTATTATTTGGATTCTGCTGAGGATATTAATGTAGATATATATCCGACCAATTTATCTAGTAATAAGCCTACTACACCTATATAAATTAAGGCTAAAATTACTTCGCTGTTGTTGCTACTGTTGTAGGAATTCCAGATAAAAAATCCGATGCCTGTATCACCTCTTAACATTTCCGCAGCGACAATGGCTAACCAGGCTAAACCTATGCCTATTCTTAATCCGGTGAATACATACGGGACGGTGGAAGGAATTAGGATTTGTACAAAGTATTCTGAACGAGATAACTGTAAAACTCTGGCGACGTTTTTGTAATCTTGGGGAACTTGTTGTACACCTACGGCTGTGTTATAAATAATCGGCCAAATAGCGGTAATAAAAATTACAAATAATCCAGCAGGATTGGAATCTTTAAATACTGCTAAGGCGATCGGTAGCCATGCTAAAGGGGGAACGGTGCGTAATAGTTGGAAAATTGGATCGAAGGCTTCGTATAATAATCGATTACTACCTATGATAGTGCCGATGATAATACCGACGACTGCGGCCAGAGAATAACCAACTGCTACTCGTTGTAAACTAGCAAAAATTTGCCAACCTAAACCTTTGTCTGTACCGCCACCATCGTAAAAGGGATTGATAATTAATTCCCAGGTTTGATCTATAACTGTTAAAGGTGAGGGTAAGGGAGATTTGGGGTCGTTACAGAGGATTTGCCAAATTATTAAACAGGTGCCGATCGCTACTATAGGGGCTAATATTTTTCGCGGATGTTTTCTGATAAATGCCAATACAGAATTTAATATTTGTTCAGGTAAGGAGTAAGTTTGTCTGTGGGATTTTGTGGCCATGTTTTTGTGGGAAAAATGTTTACAATGTTTACTTAGATTGGATTTGGTTTAATTACTAATTGCTAATATGTAACCTGTGAATTATTAGCAATTAGCAACGGTATTTTAGGCTTTTTTGATTTTTAATGACTTTAAGTACTCTTGGGGGTTTTCTGGATCGAATTTGACACCATCAAAGAAGGTTTCTACACCACGAGAAGGACTTTTAGGAATTGCTGCTTCTTGACCAATTTCTTTAGCAGCTTCCCGCCACATATCTTCTCGGTTTACTTCATCCACCAGTTTTTTAATATCTGTATCGGCGGGAATATAACCCCAACGTATATCTTCAGTTACAAACCAAGTATCGTGACTCTTAAAGGGATAGGAAGCTGCATCATTCCAGAATTTCATTAGCACAGGGCTATTATCTACTATTTTACCATGACCGTAATCAATTTTTCCTTTGAGGCGATCGGCTATATCTGTTGATGGTACTTTTAGATATTTTTGCTTACCAATAATATCTGCTAATTCTTGTTTATTTTCTGGCTTATCGCACCAAACTTGTGCTTCTAAAATTGCCTTTAAAATTGCCTTAGCTGCTTTCGGATATTTATCTACCCAATCTTTTCTCATTGTGAAAGATTTTTCCGGGTGATCTTTCCAAAATTCCCCAGTGGTAAATGCGGTATAACCTAAGTTTTGATTAACTAATTGTGCATTCCAAGGTTCACCAACACAAAAGGCTTCCATGTTGCCTTCTTTCATATTAGTAACCATTTGCGGTGGTGGTACGACAATAATCGAAACATCATTATTTGGATCAATGCCGCCTGCTGATAACCAATAACGCATCCATAAATCGTGAGTACCACCAGGAAAAGTCACAGCACATTTTAGTTCTTTACCACCAGCTTTTGCTTTGGCAAATACTTCTTTTAAAGGCTTGCTATCTAATCCTATTTTTAAATCTTTATAGGTGTTGGTAATAGACATTGCCTGACCATTAGTATTAAGGCGCGCCATCATATACATGGGTACTTTTTGATTACCTTTGGTAATCTTTCCTAAGCTCATTAAATAGGGAATAGGAGTGAGAACATGAGCGCCATCAATACCGTTACCTTGGGAACCGATTTCTAAGTTATCACGAGTGGTAGCCCAGGAGGTTTGTTTTATTACTTCTACATCCTTCATGCCATATTTATCGAATAATCCTTTTTCTTTGGCAATAATTAAAGGAGCAGAATCAGTTAGGGCAATAAATCCCAGTTTTGCTGTGGTTATTTCTGGTGCATCTGCGGGGTTAACATTAGCAGTTGGTGTAGTTTGATTGCTGTTATTTGTATTGGCATTGTTACGGGGTGAACTACAACCATGAGCTAAGAGGGTACCTGCGGCGCTAATTCCGGCGGTGATGATAAATTTGCGTCTGGATAAGTTAGCCATATTTTCAGTCTGTCGAGATTAATTGAGTAATGATTAGATTGTGATGTTGGAGCGCTACAGGTAAGCGAAAAAAATTAGTAATTTACGGTATTTAAGACGGGTATTATGCCCGTCTTAGTGATTTTTTGGATTTAGGCATCAAGCACTATTTTACCAACGGGATGAGCGATACAGGTTAGGATAAAG
>CAWUOF010000154.1:0-8481 GCA_963923765.1 uncultured bacterium
GACTGCTATCTATCTGGAAAAAGGGTTGGAATAGTTTAGATATATTTTCTTGGGCAATTCCAATTCCTGTATCGATAACAGAAAAACCAAGAAAAGTTTGTTCTTGTTGTTGCTCTGTTTCCACTATTAATTTTACATTACCATTTTCTGGGGTAAATTTAACAGCATTATTGAGCAAATTAATTAAAACTTGGCGGATGCGGCGCTCGTCGGCGACTATTTCGGGTAAACCGATAGGTATTTCTGAAGAAATTTGAATGTTTTTCTTTGTCGCCTGTTGTTTGATAAATGTTAGACTAGATTCGCAAAGATAACTAACGGCGATCGGAGCAATTTGTAATTCTAGTTTTCCGGATTCTACTTTTGATAAATCCAGGATATCATTAATTAATTCTAGGAGATATTTGCCACTACGTTCGATAGTTTTAATAGCTTTAGCTTGGCGATCGTTCAGAGGTTGAAAAACTCCTTCTAATAATCCTTCTGACATTCCTAATATGGCATTTAAGGGGGTGCGAAGTTCGTGGCTCATGTTGGCGAGAAACTCATCTTTTAACCGCGTGGCGCGAGCTAATTCTGCATTAGTTTGCCGTAGTTCCGTTTCAATTCGTTTGCGTTCGGTAATTTCTGATGCTGCACCAAGAATTTGTTTAACTGTATTGTCTTCATTACGACTAAAAGCTGTATCTCGACTAATAAACCAATGCCAGTTACCTTGGCGATCGCGGATACGATATTCAATTTCTTTGATATCTGCATCTTTAGCCAGACTACATAGTTTATGGTGTTCAATAATTTTGGGCAGATCATCTGGATGAAAAATTTCGTGGAATATTTGGGTTGACATTGCTAGTATTTCTTCATTAGAATAATTTAACAATCGCTTAATTTCTCGATTAGAATAAATATTACGTTGTTCTTGTAAATCGTAAATATAAAGTATATCTGGACTAGCTTCTGTGATGCGTTCAATCATGTATTGACTTTCTTTTAAAGCTAGTTCAGTTTTTTTGCGATCGGTGATATCAAGAGCAGTACCGGTGACACCTTCAATGTTGCCATTGCGATCTAGTAATGGATCTACTGTGAGAACATAGCATTTAAAATCTGCTGCTATATTAACTACAACTTCTTCTTTTATTCCCTTGCCTGTTACTAAAACTTGCCGTTTTAAATCAATTAATTTTCGCGCATCTTCTGGCATAAATATATCTGTATCAAATTTTCCGATAACTTCTTCTGGTTTTAAACCTAAAATTGAGTTATAAATCCAGGTGTAACGTAGCTGCAAATCTTGATTAAATACTACTATGGGAGAATTCATTAAAGTAATCCGAAAACGTTCTTCACTATAACGTAATGCTTCTTCCATTTGTTTACGTTCGGTAATATCTCGGTTAATGCCCATGATTTGTACCACCGAACCTTGATCATTTTTAATGGTAGATATATTAGAAACGTGCCAGCGCCAACTACCATTTTTATGTTGGACGCGATATTCTAAATTGTTATATGATTTACCAGAATTGATAATTTCGCGAAAAATATTTTGCTGAGGTAAATCATCAAGATGAGTAAATATTTTACTAATATTATTATGGATAATTTCCTGGCTTTCATAACCTAATAATGTGATAATATTAGGGGATATATAGGATATTTTACCCTGGGTATCTATACTCCAGATAATATCACTAGCATTTTCGACAAAGGTGCGAAAACGTTCCTCGCTTTCCCGCAAAGCAGCCGTGCGTTGTTCGACTCTTGTTTCTAATTCGTGATTAAGTTTTTGTAAGGCTGCCATTGCTTCTTGACGTTCTAATTCAGCGCTAACTCTTGCCGCAAATACCCGTAACATTGCTATCGATCGAGAAATATTTACCAAAGGCTTATTATCGAAAATACATAGACAGCCGATGGTATTGCCGCGAATGTCGGTTAAGGCAACACCTAGATAACCTTCGGCTGCTATTTGAGATAATAATTCATTGTGGGGAAAGTGTTGCTGTATGCCTTCAGGATAGAAAAAACTTCCTGTTTCAATTACATGATGACAGGGACTATTTTCGATGGGAATTAATATATTTGGTTGCAAGTTGCCATTTAGCCATAAAGCCTGGGTATGTAAATTATTTCCTTCTTGTTTGGAAATTATTACATAGCTCACATCTAAAACTTTAGCGATATATTCTGTTAAAATCGGGAAAAAATCTTTTCCGGTGACGGCTGCGGCACCAGTTACTAAGTTTTGTAAGTCGTTTTCAGCTTGTTTACGAGCCGTGATATCTTCAATTACACTGATAAATTGTTGGGGATTTCCATCAGTATCATTTAACAGGGAAATTGTGATATTTACCCAAACTAAAGAGTTATCTTTTTTGATATATCTTTTTTCATTTGAATAAGTTTTTATTTTACCTGATAATAAATTTTTAATTTGTTCTATATCGGCTGGTATATCATCGGGATGGGTAATATTATGAAAAGTCATACCCAGTAGTTCTGATGATTTATATCCTAGTATATCGCAAAATCTTTGATTAACTCGTCTAAACACTCCCGTTAAAGAGGCTTGACACATTCCTACGGCGGCTTGTTCAAAGATGCTGCGAAATCTTTTTTCACTGTCTCCTAATGCTTTTTCTATTTGTTTGCGATCGCTAATATCCACAAAGGTAACGATCGCTTGTTCAATTCTACCCTCATTATCAAATACGGGAAAAGCATTAACTAATACCCAAATTCGAGTTTTACTCAGGGGTCTATTTACACCAACTACATAGTTTTCTAAAGGTTGTTTTGTGCTAATAACTAAATTCACAGGATATTCTTCTATGGGCATTATTGTTTCATTTTCCCGGAAGAAATACCAAGCTGGATCTAGGGCGGTTTTACCTTGCATTTGGGAAAGAGATAATTCTAATAATTCGCCAGCTTTGGCATTACAAGTTAAAATGCTAGTATTGGCGGCATGAACTACTAAACCTACTGGTAAATTTTCTACTAAAAGTCGATATTTGGTTTCACTTTGACGTAATAATGCTTCGGCTTTTTTCAATTGAGTAATATCTGATAGGGAAATTAAACAAGCATTTTGACCTTCCCAAGAAATTACGGCGGTTTGTATATTTGCTATGCGTTGTTCACCAGTAGGATGATAAATTTCGATTTCTTCAAATTTAGGAAAACCGCAAGCGTAGGAAAAACCTAAAGACCAACCACATAGTTCTTGTGATGTCATGCCAAACATTTTTGCTGCTGCTGGGTTAGCAAATACTACTGTTCCTTTGGCATTAACTGTTACAAGTCCACTAGCGCTGGTTTCTACAATAGTACGTAAATGTTCTTCGCTGTTTTGTAGCGCTTTTTCTACCTGTTTGCGATCGCTAATATCTCGACAGGTATATAATCTAGTTCCTGGGCCTATTTCTACGGATTTAATATTGATTAATATAGTGTGTAATTTACCTTGTTTATCTAAAATATTGTTTTCTATATTGATAATTTCTCCGGTATGGGCTAGTTGCTGTGGATCGAATAAGTCTTTTCCCAATAAGTCATCGATATATTCTAACTGGGCAACTTCTTCTGTAGTGTAACCAAATAAAATTTCTACATTTGGGCAAATAAATGTTAATTTTCCTTCGTCATTCGTAATAAAAACTGCATCGGAAATGTTACTAAGAGTGGTGCGATAAAGGTGTTCAGATTCACGTAAATTATTTTCAGCCCGTTTTCGTTCTTTTAGTTCTTGTTGTATTTGTTGATAAAGTTCGGCTTGGTGAATGGCGATCGCTGCTTGGGTGGAAATATGTTTGATTAATTCTATTTCTTCTTGTTGCCAGTTTCGCGGGGCATCGTTTTGAGCAACAAACATTAGCCCCCAAAGTCGATCTCCCACTAATATTGGCATGATAATTTTGGCTTTAACTTCTAGGCTTTCTAATAATTGTTTATGGGAAATACTTATATCATTATTGATAATATTATTAATGATTTTTATTTTCCCTTGTTGATAATTTTCTAGCCAATTATCAGTAAAACAATTATCTATGATTGTATGCCCTAAAAATGATATCCATCCTGATTTTACTGCCTCGGCTACTACTTTTATAGTCCAGTCAGATTGAAATTGATATACCATGACGCGATCGCAATTTAAACATTGCCGTACTTCCCTAACTATTGCATTTAAAGTATCTTGTAAATTTAAAAATAGCCTGATTATATTAGCAATTTCCCTTACTATTCTTTCTCTTTTGGCTTGTGCTTCTATTTTTTCTGTGCGTTTTTTTACTAGGTTTTCTAGTTCTTGATTACGAATTGCTAACAATTCCATCTTTTCTACTTCTAGTAGAGAAATTTTTTGTTCTAATGTTTCTACCTGTTTGTAAATTTCTACTGGATTTAAAAACTGAAATAAGTTAGTTTGGGTAACTATTCCTAATAATTCTTGGCGATCGCCTACTACTACTACTCTGCTTAAACGTTTTTGTTGCATCAGTTGTTGTGCTGTCCAGAGAGTTTCATTTATTGGTAGAGAAAACACTGGATAAATCATCACATCTTTGGCTTGTATTCTATTAAAATCTAATCCTAATGCCTGAAACTGGAATATATCTCTTTCGGTGATAATACCAACAGCTATTAAATCGGTATTTTCTGGATTATTTTTAGGGTTTTTAGATTTTTCGGTAATAACTACAGAACTAATTTTATGATTTGCCATTAATTTAGCAATATCTAAAATAGATGTTTCTGGAGTAGCGTGGATAACTGCGGTGGTGACAACTTCACTGATGATTCTTTGCCGCAATAAATCATCTATAGGGCGCAACAATTGGCGCAGGGTTTCATAGGTTAATAAGCCTATGGGATATTGATTTTCATCTACTACAGGAAGATGGCGAATTTTATGAACTTGTAGGAAGTTTAAAGCCGCAAAAATATTTGTAAAATCTGATTTTTTTAATCTAATTACCGGAGAAATCATTACTTCGGCAACTAATTGATTGGCAACTAATTGATCATTGGCATTTAAACGTACTATATCTCGTTCTGTTAAAATGCCAACTAATTGATTGTTATCGGTAACTAAAACACAACTCGCTTGTGCTTCTGTTAGATAGAAATTTGTTTCTGAGGTAGTGTCAGTTATTAAAGTACAACTTCCCCTGGCTTCACTCATACGAGCGATCGCCTCTGTGATGGTAACATTTACTGTTACTATAATTGGATTAGGAGCGATCGCTTTTTCTAAAGCAATTTTTTGTGTTAAATTTTGAGCAAACATAAATTATAAGGCATTCTAACAGATAATTTAATGATTTGATTTATTTTATGATAGGCAATTGCTTAGTTAAAATCTTAAATTATACAGCTTATTTTTTATTGAAATTATTTAAAAATCTATAAAATTTTTGTTTGATTGCCTATCCAATGTCCCATATTTGCCTGCTGCTTCATACCTACCCTGATTAAAAATTTGGGGCCAATACCATATTTTTTCTAAAAAGAAAAATATACCCACAAATAAAAAGAGGTGATCCAGTGTGCTCCTCCGAATCGCCCTCAATCTCAATCAACTTCAGTTGTTTATATCTTATTACTAGTTAAACTGAAATGACAATCTGGGGATAATCGGGGGGGAATTTTTAGATTTAAATATAGTGAATATTAATTACTTATAATTAATTTAGTATGGTCTGATTCGATCGACAAGAGGGCTGTTACCCCCTGCCTGAGATATTATTACCAATATAGCTACTACCGTTATTACATAGACTGGTGATATAGCCAAATTCATACAAAATAAAAAGACGGCTAAAACCTTCAAATTATTTTAGCCATCTATGTCCAAGTTAGTTTATTAATTTGGTTGTACCATTAATTTTTATACTAGGCAATCTGGGGAGTATGGGGGGAGTAAATGCAGGAGTATATTAACTATTTTTTCTAAGATTATTATTTATTTTCCTGATAAACTACTTGTTTATATAAATATAAAACTAAGCTGTTTTAAACTATATATAAATCAGTTTAATAAAGATATCGCCACCAAAATTTATTAATATATTTGTTACAAGCCAAGTACAAAAACAGTTATTTATAAATATGATATGCAGTTTTGAATTTTGATGTTTTTAGATTTGTTGATATAAACATTTAAACTTGTTATATAATGCTAAATAGATTTACTATAGGTATATAACCATGCATAAACTTCAGGCACAAATTATCAAAGTAGGAAACCTTTTCTTTAGTCCAGAAACAGGAGAAACTTACAAAAAAGCTCTAGTACTCACCTGGAATATTATCCTGGAATCTGCTAAACTGGTTTGGTTAACTTTCTGTTTATTGTTTGTGATTTTTGCCTGGATTTGGACAATTTTTAATCGTGGTGCCGATCGAGTGCAAACTTGGTACAATAATATTGATGAACCGAAAACTAATAACATTTTAAATGCTACAGGCAAAACCTTACTTATTGCAGGCTCAACGGGAGCAGCTTTTGCTGTTGCTAAAGCTAAAAATGAATTAGGAATTGAAGATAATATAGAGGCACCAATAAAAGCTTTGTCTCCCCAAGCAGAATCAAATTTTGCAACTATACCTGTAGCTAATCAAGTTAACCAAAATATACCAAGGGAAGATAATTAAATAATGCAGAAATTTTGAAATTTGCCAATACCATACTTTGCTGTACTTTGCTGTTTATTTAGTCGCCCTACATCACCGATAATCCCTCTTTCATCCAGGAAGAGGGAAATAAAATATTAAACTGAGATTTTTGTAAATTTATTGCCTAGTTATGAATTTAGACACCATCGATCGATTACTATCTGATTGGCAAACAAAACTCGACTGTGTTAGCCAAAATTTATTAGAATTACAGGAATTACCAACTTATCAAAGATTAGCTGGGGAAGGAGGTTTTCCCAGGGCAAAACTCACCGGAATTACTGAAAACCAAGTAAAACCTACCCTAGAAGCTATAAACGATTTATTTCAATATTTTGAAATGTTATTAGCCACAATAAATAAAGCCAATCAATTGCGGTTATCATTGCCAAGATTTTTAGCTTCAGAACAAAAAATTAGGGAAATTGCAGAAATATTAACAACTGCATCAATTCAATTACCTGTAGTGCGAACACCTTTAGCCCAGCGAGGGCTTTTAAGTGCTGCAACTAGGGAGAATTTTATTACTCCCGATCGCCTACTTACCGCCATGACACAAGCCTTTGAAAATAGTCGAGATGTAATTTTAGCTATTGATGCTGCTTGGTTAAATTTAGAACCAATTCTTGCTAATGCCCAAACCGAAATTATCGCCCTAGAAAAATTAGCCAATTCCCTTGGTATAGCCACTTTACCAGAATTAACAGCAGCCCAAGAAAAATTAAAAGAAATCAATGATAAAATTAGCACCGATCCCTTAGCAGTTAGTAGCAATTTTCACCAAGAAATAGCACCAATAATTTTACAAGTTAAATCTAATTTAGACCAATTATCTCAACAACGTCAGCAAACTAAAGAGAATATTCAAAACGGCTATAAATTACTTAATAAATTAATAGAATTAAATCACCAAGCTAAAATAGCCTTAGCAGAAAGCCAAGTTAAAGTAACTAACCATTCTCAACTACAAACTCCTTTACCACAGGAACAAATAGAGGCTTTAAGTCAATGGCTAACTAGATTAGAAACTAAATTTAATGAAGGTTTAATTACTCCCGTTAACGTCGGCTTACAGAATTGGAATACTAAAGCAAAAGAATATATTGCCAAGGAGGAAAAAGCTTATGCAGCTAATCAAGCACCTATAGAAACTAGAATGGAATTACGGGGAAGATTAGATGCTTTACAAGCTAAAGCATTAGCGCGAGGCATGGCGGAGGATAATATATTAAGTGAATTAGGGCAAAAAGCTAAAGAATTATTATATACTCGCCCAACTCCTTTAGATAAAGCTACAGAGTTAATTTCCCAATATGAAAAGCGGTTAAATGGTAAGTAGAAATGGCAATTTATATTTTTAGAATCAGCTTTAATTATTTTTGCTTACAATAGCAATTTTCTCCTAAGTTAAACCCTATAGTTAATTAACAATTCTATTCAATTGAGTAACCTAGAGTAAACAATATAGTAGTTTCTAACAATGAAATTGTTTCCGATTCTAATTGCCCTAATTTTTTAGTAAGTCTAGTCTTATCAAGAACGCGGATTTGATGACAGATGGCGACTGATTCTTGATTCAATCCCCCTTCACCACTGGATATTTTAATACAAGTAGGAAGTAAGGCACGGCGTAGATTACTGGTGATAGGAATTGTGATGATAGTTATGGTAAATTTAGATAGGGTATTTTCTGGAAAAATAATTACGGGACGAGTACCAGCCTGTTCTGAACCATGAACTGGATTAAGGCTTGCTAACCAAACTTCCCCACGCTTAATCATTATACTTGATCCTCTTTTT
>CAWUOF010000155.1:0-8464 GCA_963923765.1 uncultured bacterium
CCCATGCCCAATGCCCCTTTTAAAATTATTAACCTTTTATTTTAATTTCTGTCTTGAATTTCTCTGAACTTTGGCTTTATCTTACTCCACCTATTGCTGGTGGTATTATTGGCTATTTCACTAACGATATAGCCATTAAAATGTTATTTCGTCCTTATCAGCCTTATTATTTATTTAAACGCCAATTACCCTTTACTCCGGGTTTAATTCCACGTAATCAGGAACGTTTAGCTAAACGTATTTCTGATACTATTATGGGGTCTTTATTAACTCCAGAAGAGTTGCAAAACCTAGCGCGTCGCTTGTTAGAAATTGAGCGTATGCAAGGGGCAATTTACTGGTTATTACAAATGGCTTTAGACCAAGTTAAATCAGATACTGAACAGAAAACAGCGAAAATATTGGCTGGTGTTTTGCGAGATTTACTAGGGCAAGCTTTACCCCGTATTATCAAAGTATTGGCACGGCGAGAGGATTTTTTAGAAGCGCAACTAAATCAAATTTTTGACCAAGTTTTACTGGAATTTCAGCTTACTGAATCTCAAGCTATTCAGTTGTCAGATTGGCTGTTACAAGTAGTAATTCCTCCGGATGTATTGCGACAAACTTTAGTGGATTTTCTAACTGATAGGAATATTCAAACTATAGATGAAGGTTTCCGGGAGAAAGCTAGTGGTACTTATTGGGTGGTAGCAAATTTATTTGGTTTGCGAAATGTTTTGACTCGTTTAAGAAGTTTTTGCCTGGATGAAAAACAGAAAAGTAATGCTCGTTTAGCTGAGTTAATTGTATCATTAGGATTACGAGAACGTTTGAAAGAGTGGTTACAAAATTTATCTTTGCAAAATTTGCCAGTAACAACGGTAAGGCAGTTAAGAAAAACTATGGGAGATAGTGTGAGATTGTATTTACAAACTCGCGGTACTGATTTAATGGAGAATTTGAGTGAATCTATTGACTGGGAAAATGTGTCTAGTTTAATTTTAAATAGATTGCGATCTTCGGCGGTAGTTGCTACTTCTTTGGAATTAGTTAGTAAAGAATTAGCTTTAATTGTCGATCGCTATTTGGAAAGGGATTTAGAGAATATAGTGGCTAAAGCTATTCCGATTTTAAATATTGACCAGGTGATTATCGATCGGGTGAAGGCTACTTCTCCAGAAGATTTAGAGTTAGCTATTCAGGGAATAGTTAAAAGTGAGTTGCAAGCTATTGTAAATTTAGGTGGTATTTTGGGAGTAATTGTGGGTTTGATGCAGACAGGTTTTCTGTTGTTGCAATAAAGGGTATTTTTTAAGTTGTTGGTATGTTTAAAATTATTTCTATTACTAATTTAAAAATCTGCATCATGATACATTTCATCTAGGGCTTGTAATTCTGTTTTACGAGAAGGACGGCGATATTTTCTAGCTTCTAATCTGGGTTCATATTGACTTTTACCGCGTTTATTTTTTAGTTTTAATGTTGCGTCTGGGTCTGCTTGTTGATTTAGTGTTTCTGCAAAGGCGATCGCTTCTTCTAATAAATCTAAATAAATATCATATCTTTCCCAATCTTGCCCGACAATACAGTTAGGTTCATCTCGGTGTAAACAGTCGGTAAATTGACAGTTATTTTCTATTAATTTTTGTTTAATTTCGGGGAAATATTGACATAATTCGGATGGTTGACAATCTAAATATGGTTGATTAAATCCGGGTGTATCTGCTAATAATCCACCTGTTGGTAGTTGAAATAGTTCGACATGGCGAGTAGTATGGCGACCGCGTTGTAGTTTTCCAGAAACGGCTGCAACGCGCAAATTTACGTTAGGAATTAAATAATTAATTAAACTAGATTTTCCGACTCCAGACGGGCCAGAAACTACAGTTATTTTATCTTTTAATTTATTATTTAGTTCTTCTAAACCGATGTTATTAATAACACTAATAAATAGGGGTTTATATCCCCATTTTTGTAGGCGTTGTTGCCATTCTTGTTGTTCTGTTGGGGAGATTAAATCGCTTTTATTTAATGCTAGACAAATATTTAAACCAGTAGATTCGGCTTTGATTAAAAATCTAGTTAGTTGATAGATTTCTAAGGGGGGTTCGGTGAGGGCAAAAACTAATAGGATTTGATTGGCATTTGCTACTGGTGGGCGGTCTAATTCGCTATGACGGGGGAGAACTTCACTGATTGCCCCGCGTTGGCCAGCCCAGTCTGGTTCTTGGATAATTACGCGATCGCCTACCATGACTTGTTGCCCGATTTTTTTGAGGCGAGTGCGGCGAGTGCAAAGGAGGCTAGAAACGGGGGGAATAGTTGTTAAGTTAGCTGGGCTGGATATATCTAGTTGTACTTGATAGTAATTGGCTTGTACTGCTAAGACTGTACCGAGAAGCCGATCGTCAGCTTCTCGAATTTGTTCGGTATTGGCTACCGTTGCACTCATGTAATTACTGCCGGACGTCGGACTCTGAGGGCAAAAAATCCCGATCTTTCTTCAATTAATTCCACCGGATAACCTGCCATTGTCAGACTATCGGGAACTTGTTCGATCGGTTCTCCGGGGTCTAGCCAAACTTCTAATACTTCACCTGGTGTCATTTTTTCCAGACGAAGTTTAGTTTTGACAAAATTAATTGGGCAAGGAGTTCCCCGCAAATCTATTTGCACATCAGGATTTGCGGGATAATTAGAGGTAGCTGAGTTGCTCATCCTCGGAAGAAACCTCCTAAAAATCCTTCTAAGCCACCTTTGCCAGTGCGATCGCCTTTAATTTTGGCTAATTTTTCCAGCAATTCCCTTTCCTCGGCAGTAATACGATTAGGAATATCTATTCCCACTGTAATCAAATGATTACCACGTCGGACGGGGTTGCCCAGCATCGGCACACCACGATTTTCTAAGGTTAGTACAGTATTAGGTTGAGTACCTGGGGGAATAGTTAACTCTACGGGTCCATCTACCGTTGGCACTTCCAGACGACAGCCTAGAATAGCTTGCAGATAGCTAATTTTAATTTCCGATCGAATATTAATGCCATCTCTTTGAAATTCGGCATCTTCATTAACGAACAGGTAAACGTACAAGTCCCCAGGTGGGCCGCCACGTTGTCCAGCATCACCTTCGGCAGCGACTCGTAACCGAGTACCATTATCTACCCCAGCCGGAATACTAATTTTTAGTTTTTTAGTTACTTGTTTTTGACCTTTACCGCCACAGGATTCGCATTTTTCTTCTATAACCTGTCCATTACCATTACAGCTAGGACAGACAGACACTTGAGTAAAGCTGCCAAAAGGAGTACGGGTGGCGCGGCGTACTTGACCCGATCCACTACAAGTGGAACAGGTACTAGGTCTAGTGCCTGGTTTTGCGCCCGTACCGTTACAGACTTCGCAGGTTTCTTGATGTCCGATGCGAATTTCTTTTTCGCCACCAAATACGGCGTCGCGGAATTCTAGTTTTAGATCTAGGCGTAGATCGTCACCTCGCACTGGGCCAGAACGTCGGCGAGTTTGGCCGCCCATTCCTCCTGCAAAATTGCCAAAAAAGGTTTCAAAGATATCGGCAAAGTTGCCCATATCTCCCATATCACCAAAGCCTACTCCTTGGCCAGAAACGCCTGCTTCACCATAGCGGTTATAGCGTTCGCGGGTTTCTGGTTCGGACAGAACTTCATAGGCGCGATTTATTTCTTTGAAGCGATCTTCTGCTCCCGGTTCTTTGTTGACATCAGGGTGATATTTCCGAGCTAAACGACGGTAGGCTCGTTTTATTTCTTCTTTGTCTGCTTCGCGAGAAACACCGAGAATTTCATAGTAGTCGCGGGCCATATAGCTGCTGAACGGGGGTAAAGTATATTGACATTATTTTCTAGCTTTTGATTAACTTGCGATCGCGAGTTAATTTAGGCGAGAGATTTTTGCTTTAACAACGGCCTTTTCAGGTTTTCTTTTTCAAGTTTTCCCTACTTAGGTCTGACATTGTTATTTTTCATTAAAGGTTTAAGTGTTACTTATGTGGCTTGGCTTTCCAAGCTTTTCTCTTAATTTCTAAGAGACTTTCCTTTATGTCTTAGATTATGTGTCCAACCGCCCACAGGCAGTATTACAACAATTGTGTAGATTATAACACTAGATTGTTTTTATATAAGCTTGTAGGGGCTTGGCGCTGTATTATCTTACTTTTAAGGAATTTAGCTGAAAATGGCAAAATGTTTTATACATTTTACCCTATCAACTTTTTACTTATATTTTTTATTGGTTGTTACCACTATCGGTCTCAAAAAATTTGGCAAATGGATCTTGATCTGGGCTATAACTTTCGTCATTGTCGATATTGGAGGAACTAGAAGTATTAAAGAAGGAGTCAAAATCGTTAACATTGCTGTTATCTTGTGACGTTGTGGAAGTATCAAAAGAGAACAAGTCAATGTTCAGGGTATCTTCGCTGTCAATAGTTTCTTGTATAGCTGGGCTTGTAAAGGTTTCCTCAAATATTTGTTCTGGGATGTTAGCTGGGCTGGTTTCTGAATCTGTGGGAAAGCTGGATGGAATTTGTGTTGGTGCTGGTGTTTCGGCTGCTGGCTGTGCCTGGGATGTCCGGCTACCTTGTTGCTGATATACAGAAGCGCCTACAGCATATAGAGTTTTTTGGAAATCATCGATAAGTTGTTTCATTTCTTCTAAACTCATTTCTGCTGTTGCCAGCACATTTTTGAGATTTTCTGCTTTGCCATCGATTTCTGCTTTGACATTAGCATCGATTAAGTTAGCGTGTTCTTTTAATGTCATTTCATAGTTATAGAACAAGCTATCGGCTTGGTTTTGCAGTTCTACGAATACTTTGCGACGACGATCTTCTTCTGCAAATATTTCTGCATCTTGTCGCATTTTTTCGACTTCGGCTTCGCTTAATCCACCTGTGTTACTAATTTGAATGCTTTGTTCTTTTCCGGTGCCTCTATCTTGGGCTGATACTTTTAGGATACCATTAGCATCGATATCAAAGGATACTTCTATTTGTGGTACTCCTCTGGGTGCGGGTGGTATTCCTGTTAGTAGGAATCTGCCTAAACTTTTATTATCTTTAGCCATTGCGCGTTCTCCTTGGAGAACGTGAATTTCCACTGTTGTTTGTCCATCGGTGGCTGTGGAAAACATCTGGGATTTGCTGGTGGGAATAGTAGTATTACGATCGATAACTTTTGTGAATACTTCTCCTAAAGTTTCAATACCAAGTGATAGAGGTATTACGTCTAAAAGTAGTACATCTTGAACTTCTCCACCTAAGACTCCTCCTTGAATTGCGGCTCCTAATGCGACAGCTTCATCAGGATTAACTGAGCGATCGGGTTCTTTTCCGCCAAAATATTTGCGAATTGCTTCTTGCACTGCGGGTATTCTAGTTGAACCACCAACTAAAATAATTTTATCTATATCTCCTGGAGCCAGACCACTATCTTTGATTGCCTGGGTTACTGGCTGCATAGTACTGTCTACTAAATGTTTTACCAATTCTTCAAATTTAGCTTTGGTAAGTTCTATATCCAGATGTTTTGGTCCGGTTTCATCCGCAGTAATAAAGGGCAAGTTTATATTAGTTTTTGGTTTCCCAGAAAGATCTATTTTGGCTTTTTCTGCTGCTTCCCTTAATCTTTGGAATGCCATTTTATCTGTTGACAAATCTATACCTTCTTTTTTCCGGAAATTGTCAATCATCCACCGGAGGATACATACATCAAAGTCATCTCCTCCTAAGTGGTTATCTCCGGCTGTTGATTTTACTTCAAATACTCCACCACCTAGTTGTAATACTGACACATCAAAAGTGCCACCGCCTAAGTCAAATACTAATATTTTTTGTTCTTCGTTTTGTTTATCTAGTCCGTAGGAAACCGCCGCTGCTGTAGGTTCGTTAATGATGCGTAGGACTTCTAAGCCTGCGATCGTACCTGCATCTTTAGTTGCTTGTCTTTGGGCATCTGTAAAATATGCTGGTACTGTAATTACTGCTTGATGAACTGGTTCACCCAGATAGTTTTCTGCATCTTGTTTTAATCGTTGCAGAACCATCGCCGATATTTCTTGGGGAGTGTAATTTCTGCCACGAATTTGTACATCTACGGTATCATCTCTACCTTTGATGCACTTATACGGGACACGAGATCTTTCTTCGGAGGTGTCGTCCCAACGTCGTCCGATAAATCTTTTGATGCTGTAAATCGTATTTTCGGCATTAGTGACTGCTTGCCGTTTGGCAAGTTGACCTATGAGGCGATCGCCAGACTTGCCAAAACCGACAATACTTGGTGTTGTTCTGCCACCTTCGGAGTTTGTAATTACGATCGGTTGACCTCCCTCTAGTACGGCGACACAACTATTGGTTGTGCCCAGGTCAATGCCAATAACTTTTCCCATAGCTTGCGGCGGTTAATAGATACAGAGCTAATTTTATGTTTGTTAGGCGTTTTAGTAGATTCCCGATTTAAGAATCACAAAATTAGGATGCTGATAGATTTTTTTACCTATTTTTTTGGTAATTTTTTGCTCTCATCAGCTTTGGGTTTCCTCTTCTTGGTCTTCTTCTGGCGGGCTTACAGGTTCTGCTGCTGAGGCAACTTTCACCATTGAGTGGCGTAAAACGCGATCGCCTAAAGTATAGCCTCGTCTTAATTCTTCTATTACTGTACCTTCAGGATGATCGGCTGTTGGTTGTCGCATCACGGCTTCGTGGAAGTTCGGATCAAAGGGTTTTCCTTCTGGATACATGGCAGACACTCCTAAACGTTTCAGTGTGTCTACCATTTGTTTGTAAACGCTTTGATAACTTTTGTGAATATTTGACTCTATTTCTGTTTGGGGCTTAATATGAGCCTTGGCTAATTCAAAATTATCTATGACGGATAGCAATTCTTTAATGGTATTACCTTTGATTTGCTGATCCATTTCCTCTTTTTCTTTTTGGGTCCGTTTACGGAAATTTTCAAAATCTGCGGCCAACCGGCGATACTGATTGGTGATATCTCCTAACTGAGCTTTTAATGATTCGTTATTTTGGGTTAAATCTGCTATTTTGCTTTCATAAAAAGCCACTGTTGCTGCCATTGCGTCTGGCTTTTGGGCATCATTGTTGATTCCTTGTTCGGCATTTGCTACAGATTGTGCCCATGCTTCCGGATTTGAGGCCATTAATTCGTAATCTATTTCGGTTTCGGTTCCAATTTGTGGGTTTTCCAACGCTTCGTTAATTGTATTTTGCGCGTTTTCTGGTTGCTTTTCTTCGTTCATTTTGCACGAATCCCAATTAAAATACTACCAAGCGGGCTACGTAATTTTTACTTATTTGCGATCGGAGTTAGCCCTTTTAATCATAGTAACCCAAGAATAATCTTATCTTGTTATGCATTTTTAGATTTATTTTCGTTAATTTTAAGTAATTTTTGGGTTTTTTGTCCACTCGTTTCCTGGGTAATCACCAAAAAATTTGCCTGGGTTGTTAGCTATAATAACTAAAAAACTCTCTGTAAACCCTATTAGGACACTATGGGATAATGAGTTTAAATAATTTGTGAACGAATCAAATATTACATAACTCTTTTTGTTTTAGTATTTTTAGGTTACTTAATTATTCTAATTATTTTTTTTACAATGATAAATTATGGGAATAATCTACAATTAAACCCATAATGTTTCAAAACCAGGAGATAATATCAACCCAGCGCAAACTTATCAAATATTTTTAAATTTTGATCATTTTTTTGTCTGTGTCGATCGCTTTTACCAATTTTGATTATCTACATTATCTATAGTTGGTAAAAATATACCATAGTATCATTTTATTTAGGGGTAAGCATCTTTAATAACAATGCTTACCCTAATTTTTTGATTACTACTTTAAGGTTCCTACTATTTTTTTTAACTGTCATTGCATCCCATCAGTTATAGTTGATTAATCACCTGTGCTACTGTTTCCTCTACAAATTGTTTTCCTTCATTAAGTAAATAATCAAAAAATGTTCGGGCAACTACAGACAGGTGTTTACCAGAGGGATAAATGATATACCATTGGCGTCGGATGGGAAATCCTTCTACATCTAAAATTATCAGTTGACCTGTGGAACCTTCTAAAGCTAAAGTGTGTAAAGATAATACAGAAAGCCCTAAGCCGCCAGCGATCGCTTGCTTAATAGCTTCATTACTACCTAATTCTAATCTGACTTTTACAGAAACTCCTTTTTCTTCAAACAATTTTTGTACTGCTTGTCTGGTTCCCGATCCGGTTTCTCGCATGATAAAAGGTTCCTCTGCTAGACGTTCCACTGGGATGCTTTTCTCATTCCTCAAAATATGATTAGAGGGAGCTAATACAACCAAGGGATTATCTAAAAATAGATGGCGAGTAATATCAGGAGCATCCGGCGGTTGACTAAGAATATATAGATCATCTTGATTATCGCTCAGACGTTCTAACAAAC
>CAWUOF010000156.1:0-8454 GCA_963923765.1 uncultured bacterium
TCGCTTCATCCCTTATCCTGTAAAGATTTTAGCCTTCTTGTTACCCCCCCAGGTCAATAAATAACCCAAAAATATCGATTTTTATTATCAATAAATCAGCTAAGTTAGTATCGATATTTATAAATAAATCAATTACCTAACTTAACTAAATTAACTTTGTTACACTATTTCCTGCAATTATTTATCCTGCGCCATAAACTTCAGCTAACCTCAAAACCCAGCACTAAATAACGCAATAATCCTATCATACTTACCAATTCTATATCTCTAGTCTCCTTAACAGCATTGGGTTTATTTATACCCTCAAATAGACGACGAACTACAGGGTAAGTTGGTAATGTATTACCTGTAATATCTTCTTTGATTGTTAATTTAAAACCCGTTGCTTGAGCTAATTTTTGATAGTCTCTAAAAGTCCAATCTGTGTTTACTCTGCCATAGGTTGAATTTGGATTACTATTTCGATTCTTTAAAAAAGAGAACACAGGATAAAAAAGAGATGATGATACAAAATCAGAAATAGCTAGTTTTCCACCGGGACGAAGTACACGCCTTGCTTCGCGGAAAAATTCTTCACGACTAGGAAAATGAAAAATACATTCTACAGCTAAAACTACATCAAAAGATGCGTCGGCAAATGGTAACTGGCAAGCATTACCTTCTACAAATTCTATTTGGTTATTTTCGCGAGGTTTAACTTCTTCTCTAGCCCTGGCTAATTGTCGGGGATCTATATTTATCCCGACTAGCTGCATATTATTAAAATTATCATTTAAACAGGCGATCGTTCCACCAAAACCACAGCCAGCATCTAGGAGACGATATCCATTTTGGACTTTGGCAGCCCCATAGACTTTTTTAGTTAGTTTTTCTGTTGCTAGTTGAAAATCTGCTACTGACCCGTCTGCCTGGGCTGGATTTTCCCAATAACCCCAATGGACATTACGCCCAAATAATGCTTGTGCATTGGTATCGCCTTTAGCAAAACTTTCTAGTAAACAATCGAAATAAGGTAAAGAAATTTTAGCAGGTTGCATGATTGGTAGATTTTATTGACAATAGTTATGATTATTGCATAGTGGGGGCGCTAAAGCGCAACAACAGTGTTTTAAAAGATACATATTAAGAGATAAAAGTTTTTCTAAATTAAGTAATTATTTAAAAGTTTTTTACCCGCGATCGCAAAAAAGCGATCTTAACACTTCGGAAAAGATCACTTTATTTAATACTAAATTATTTCATTATTTGCAACTAGCGATAATTAGTAAACTGCAAAGCCACCGGCCAATCTTCTTTCTTTAATCTATCAATAACTGTTTGCAATTCATCTTTAGATTTGCTAGAAACCCTAACAGCATCGCCTTGAATTGCAGCTTGCACCTTTTTAAATTCGTCTTTAATTAGCTTAGTAATCTTTTTAGATATTTCTTGGCTAATGCCTTTTTTTAGCTTAATTTCTTGACGAACGCGATTACCACTAGCTGATTCTATCTTGCCATAATCAAATATTTTCAAAGATAGATTACGTTTGACAGCTTTTTGCTGCAAAATACCGTGTACTGAGTCCAATGTCATTTCACTGCTAGTGTTAATAACAATTGCTTCAGCACCAAGTTCTACAGTAGTTTTAGTATCTTTCAAATCGTAGCGAGTTTCGACTTCGCGAACTGTTTGATTGACAGCATTAACTAATTCTTGTCTATCAAAATCACTAACAACATCAAAGGAATAGGTTTCAGCCATATTATCCAAGAAAAGTGAATGGGGCATAGCGCATTGGGCATAGCGCATTGGGCATAGCGCATTAGGCAGAGTAGTAGTTAATATAAGCCCAATGCAGAAGGATGGGGGGATAATTTACTAATTTTTCCCAGCTAATCAAAATAAAATAGTGTAACTATGCGGCGTTGTTCCTCCGCTTCCTTGCAAGTTTGCAGGAGGGTGTGGCTGTCGTGGAAAGCAAAGCAAATCAACTGCTGACAGCGAGAAACAATTTCTCGGTTACATAAAGCACTAGCTTCTCCGAGGGAGAGGCTATCATTGGCTGGGTTTTCTACCAAATGCATAACTTGTTCTAATTGTTCCCGAGATTCGCGAGGCTGGCGATCGATACTTTGGGGCAAAATTACTGTTAACAAATTAGCGTCTGCACGCAAAGCACCCCGGATGGCTGCGGAATTTGTGCCTGTAGCCCCAGAAGTTAAAATGCGATTGCCCGATAAAACTAGGGCATAACTCATCATTTCGATCAGGTGCTGGTGGGTAAGGGGAACATGACGCGACCCCAGGAGGGCGATCCTTTTAGCACCTGTTTGTTGGATCGTTGCTAATTCTTGCGCCAGTTCATCTATTTTGATTGTATTTATTGCTTGACTCAAAGTGGTTCAATATAAAACTAAGGATGGATTAGCTTGCCCGGTTGAGTATGTGGCTGATATTTTATTTTGCCACAGTTCAACTTTGTAATATCTACAACCTAGATATTCTATCAAACAAAGCTATTTTGAACAGCCCGTATAATGGGCATGGTATGGTAATTAGGCACTTAGGCACTTAGGCACTTTTACAGCTTTTTTGATTTTTTACAGATTTTTTGGTTGTTTATGCCGGGATGCCTGGGGGGATAATTAAGCTTTTCGGTATTTAACTTGCTGATTTAGATGTTACAGTGTGTTGAATTGATTTCTATAAAATCTAAGGATTTTTTTCGGCTTTGATACACTATAACTTATGAAAGTTAAATGTATAGTAATTGCCATGCCGAAAAGCTTAATTATCTAGCTACTAAGCTGTTACTGCTGGTAGTAAGCCGATCGCATTTAGCAAAGTATTAATATCAAAGTGTTCTATCATAAGCTGACATATACATTCAGCTTTGATTGGTTCAGCAAGAGGGACTTTACCAAAAGTACGTTCGATAATTTTTACCGTTGTTAGCGTATCAGAATTAACTGATAAAATGGGAATCTCTAAATCTTCAGCGCGATTGAGAATTAAAGGAGATGGGGCTAGATGACCTGTTAAGATTAGGCAATGAGTAGAGGTATCTAGGGCTGCGAGTTGAATATCAGTGCGATCGCCTCCTGTAACTACGGCCATATTTTTACCTTTGCTGAAATATTGCATCGCCGAGTTAACATTCATTGCCCCAATTTGGAGACTTTCCACCATAAAATCTAATCTATCCGATCGGCAGAGTACCTCCGCGTTTAATTGGCGGACTATTTCATGGACACTGACACTTCGCAGTAAGGCACTACGGGGTAATATTCCTAAAATTGGTATTCCAGCTTTTTCTAGGAATGGTTTAACGTTGGTATAAACTATTTCCATGAGTTCGGCAGGAATATCATTAAGCACAACGCCCAACAGATGAGAATTTAAGCGCTGTTTAGCTTCTATGATGGCATCAATAGTTTGAATAGACTCAAAACGAGTTACTAAAAGTACCGCAGCGTCTAAAGTTGCCGCCATTTCTGGCAGGGACAAATTAAATAAACTGCCTTCATAAAGGTTAGCTGGTCCTTCTAAAAGCACTAATTCTCTACCCAAATTTTGGGTATATGTTGCCAAAGCCTGGGAGTAATTATTTTGGTCATTTCCTCTCAGGCGTTGGGCTATTGTTTCTTCATCCAGAAACAGGATAGGCGATCGCACTTGACTTTTTGACAGTGCTAGTATTTCCGATATAAATTTTACATCTGCATCCGATCGCGTTTTTGCAGATGTGCCGAAACAGTTACTAACAGGTTTTCCATAGACTATATCCAGCCCTTTATTTTTTAGCTGGTGGGCGATACCCAAAATAGTTGCTGATTTACCACTGTAAGCTTCTGTTGAGCCTATGAAAAGGTATTGCTGGGATTTTCGCACTCCCTAACTCCTATATACTTCTGAATGGTATCGGCGATCGTCTTTGGATTTTTCCGGGTCGATCGCGCCAATATATTATCAATTGTAGCATTAGCTACTATTTCTTTTCTCTAATTTTTGGTATTATTAAAGTTTTATGTTATTTTTTTACATCTTCACCTTAAAAACCACAAAGCTAGAGATAAAAAAACTACTACTAAAAATTGATGGTTTTATTTTAGTCATCTAAACGCAATAATTTGCGGTAAAAAGTTTGGGGAAAATCCACAACGCGCTTCCGCTTATATTCCATAAGTAATCCAATTAAATAATTCATAAATTCATTATTTGCCATCATTACTTCATAACTAAGTTCTGCATTACCATCAAACTGCACACGGCAGCGAGTTATATCAGCAGGCAGCATAGAAACATTCCAACTAGCTACAAAGGGGATACTATCACCGCCTTCTATTTGCCGTTTACCTTCCAAATTTTTTTGTTTATACAAGCTAATAGCTAGGGGTAAATAATTACGTTTGTTATCTTTGTAATAAGGTAAATAAACACCTACTTCGCGTTGGTCGGCGGGTTTTAATTGTTCCAGAGACATACTGACACCTTATATTGGGTATTTTTAGTTGATATTTAGTAGCAACAGTTGCCAGAGACATTGCCATGAAAAATTGACAGGATTTTATTTTTATCAAGACATAGAAAAAAGGCAACAGGTAAGAGATATGCTGCAAATATCAGGAACTCGACTTTTTACCATACAGAGAATTTTAACTCGATCGCCATTAGCCAGACTAGAATAGCCCAAACTAGCGATCGACACTAAACAATGGAATCTCTAATTATTATTTTTAACCGTTTTTTCCCCAGACTCAATATGTACTCAAGATTTTATGAGAATTTGCAGACAAACCCAGCACAATTTTGATAAGTCAAGAAAAAATAAAAAAGATTTATTAACTTTATTTACATAAAATGTGGTATATTTGGCCACAGACCGATGAAGAAACAACAATTAGCGCTAAAACAGCGAAAATTGATAAAATTTGAGTATATATCCTCAAATATACCGGTTTCTACCATCGGATATTCAGTAAGACTCAGTATAAAGTCAATCTCCCGATTTATTGGGGGAAAAACAACGGTAACATCTCAAATTTGGCAAAAAATAAGATTTTCACTATGCAAAATATACAAATTTTGTTCATAGTCCCATAGTCGCGCTAAAGCGCAACAACGATTTTTAACAATTTTGAGATGTACCCAAGTGAATAAATCAAAAAGGCCATTTAGGGAGGTAGCCCACTAAACGCTACCAAATTATCCCGCGAAACTCCAACTCGTGGGAGTGTCAAACTAGAACAAAAAACTAAAGAAAACTATGGCACCTCTGGTTGCAAACTACTACCTCACCTATCGCTGCAATGCCCGTTGTCATTTTTGTAATATCTGGGCTTTAGAACCACCAAAAGAAGCCGATTTTGAAACAATTAAGCAGAATTTAAAAGATTTGCGCCGTTTAGGTGTCAAATACGTTGACTTTACCGGTGGAGAACCCTTACTGCGTCAGGATGTAGGGGAAATTTATGCCGAAGCCAAACGCCAAGGTTTCGTCACCAGTATGACCACTAATACCATCCTGTACCCGAAAAAATCCCAAGAAATTCGCGGTTTAGTTGACTTTTTAAATTTCTCCCTTGATGGTGGTGATGCAGAAACCCACGATCAATCAAGAGGCGTGAAAATTTTTGACACTTTGGTAGAGTCAGTCAAAATCGCCACTTCTCTAGGAGAATATCCTGTGCTTAACCATACTGTAACTGCCCAAAATTACCATCGTTTAGATGAAGTGGCAGAGTTAGGTAAGCGTTTAGGTGTGCGAATTTGGCTAAACCCGGCTTTTACCGCCCATGAAAATTACAATTCTAAGAAAAATCCCTCTGCCGATATGGTGGAAGCTATGCAGGCAGTTGGTAAGAAATATGACAATGTTGGCTACAATAAGGCTGCACTGGCTTTCATTGAAGCTGGCGGTAATGACACTAAAAATCCCCGTTGCAAAGCAGTGGATGCTGTGATTGCCATTTCCCCAGATGACCAACTGTTGTTGCCTTGCTACCATTTCGCTCAGTCTGGCGTGCCGATTAATGGCCGTCTTTATGAGTTGTATAAGGAATCTGAGGAGGTAGAAAAATACCGTCAATCTCAGGGCAAGCTGTCTGTTTGTGAAGGGTGTACTGTGTGGTGTTACCTGATTCCTAGCTTCTTTAAAGGTGTAGATAAATACTGGTGGTTGAATCAAGTAACTTATGCCGGCGAATTCCTGGCCCGAAAACGATTCCTACAGGCAGCTACCGCCTCTTAGCTCGCTTTTATATGATTTTCCCGCTTCTGAAGATGCCCCCAGCGCTTCTTATCGGGGATATAGAGGACGCAGAGTAAAAGCTGCTGTAGTTTTTATCATGGTTTGGAGTGGTATAATAACCCTCCATTTTTTTGCTGGGTGGGCAAGTTGGCTGGTGTTGGCTCTAACTGCTATGCTGGGAGTTCATATACTGCGCCTGTTGCTGACTAAACCAATGCCTACACCAGCGCCTCTGCTGGCTAAAAATCCAGACAGTTATCCTTTTATTTCTCTGCTGGTGGCAGCAAAAAATGAGGAGGCTGTGGTCGATCGCCTAGTAAAAAATCTCTGTAATCTGGACTACCCTAAAGATCGTTACGAATTATGGGTAATTGATGATAATAGTAGCGATCGCACTCCTCTAATTCTGGAAAAACTTGCCCAAGAATATCCCAATCTTCAGGTATTCCGTAGAAGTCCCGGTGCTGGTGGTGGTAAATGTGGGGCGCTAAATCAGGTTTTGCCTTTAACTAAGGGAGATTTTATTGGCGTTTTTGATGCTGATGCCCAAGCTACCCCGGATCTCCTGCGCTGGGTTGTGCCTTTTTTTGATGACGATCGCATGGGCGCAGTGCAGGTGCGAAAAGAAATTGTTAATCCTTTGGTCAATTTCTTAACTCGTGGTCAAGCTGCGGAAATGGTTCTTGATGCTTATTTACAACAACAACGCATCGCGATCGGTGGTATTGGCGAGTTACGCGGTAATGGTCAATTTGTCCGACGTCAAGCATTAACTAGCTGCGGCGGCTGGAATGAAGAAACTATTACTGATGACCTAGACTTAACTGTGCGTTTGCATCTCGATGGCTGGGATATTGACTGTCTCGTTACTCCCGCAGTCTCAGAAGAAGCTGTTACTACTCCTGTTGCTCTCTGGCATCAACGTAACCGTTGGGCTGAAGGTGGTTATCAGCGTTATCTGGATTATTGGCGCTTACTTTTTAGCGATCGCCTTGATAGTAATAAAACTGTGGATTTATTGGCATTTCTGTTAATTCAGTATATTTTGCCTATTGCTATGATTCCAGATTTTATCATGGCTTTAGTCTACAATCATTTACCTCTTTTGACTCCTTTAACTACTCTTACTTTTAGTTTGTCTCTTATTGGTATGTTTGTAGGCTTGCGTCGCGTTTACAAAGATTATCCGATTTTTCCTGTTGCTAATGTTTTTGCTAGTTTAATGGCAACTTTAAGCGGTACTGTTTATATGTTTCACTGGTTTTTTGTGATGTCTAGTGCTACTGCTAGGATGTCGGTTAGAGCCAAACGTTTAAAATGGGTAAAAACTGTGCATAAAGGTGCTTAGTTAATTAGTGCATTTCATATTTGCAAAAAAACAATATTTTAACTATGCAAATATCTAGGATGTTTGTGCATAGTCCACCAAGAGCGAAGACAGCGCAACAACGGTTTTTTTAAATACGGTTTTTTAAAATTTTGAGATGCACCCTTATTTTTTGTCTGGGCTTTAGTTCTTTTCCACTAGGTTTTTAAGGGCTAAAGCCCTTATTAAAAATGGTTTTTTAAAACGGAATATCTACATCTTCGTCATCTTCATTATCATTATTGTTATCATTATTATTATTAGGATAATCTTCTATTTTAGGTTGATTTTTCTGTTGTTGCCAGTTATATACTGCATTATATAACCATTCTGTTTCTTTATTTATAGTGATAACTTCTCCTTTAAAAAAGTTAGCAAGTTTTTGGGATGTAACTAATATTTCATTATTTTCTAAAGCGTTCAATTCTGATTGTATCTCAGCTTTTGTTGGGTTTTCTAAAACCGGATAATTACTTGTAGATTCATTAACAATATTTTGCTGATTTGTTAATGATGTTTTCTCGTTATCTTTATCTATATTATTTTGGCGATCGCCATTTTCAATATTATTTACTTCACTGTCTGTTTTAATTTTTCCATAACTTCTAGTTTCTGTTACTCTCTTTTTCGCCCCACTAGAATTATTTCCATATCCTACCTGTAAATTTACTTTAATTGTGGTTCTAAAAACTTGAGCAAAAGCTTTTTCTATAGTTGATAAATTGTTTTTTACCATCTCTAAATATGACTTGGTTTTTAAACCAATAAAAACTGATTCATTTTGAATTTTAATCAGTTTACCTTGTTGTTTTAATAATTCTCTAGTACCACGTAATTCGATGTGTTCAAGTACCTG
>CAWUOF010000157.1:0-8454 GCA_963923765.1 uncultured bacterium
GCTCGGAGATGTGTATAAGAGACAGATACTAATGTTAGTGGTCTAATCAAAATCATAATTTTTACAACTCATTTCCATCCATATTTTCCCCTCAATTGGAGCTTATTAAATTCTAAAATTTAACATCGCTAGTCTAAATATTTTGCCCCGCTAATTTTATTGCTGAAAAATAGCAATTTATAAAAAATTCTGACGACAAAATTTTTAAAATTACTATATTTCATATTTATTTAATATTTGTTTTAATATATTTTATTATAATTTGTTATAATTATATACTGAGGTTTCTCCCACCAACAATTGGTTAACAACCATAAAGAAACGATTAACTAATATTAGTTATCATTCCTTGATTTTACTATCTATTTCTTTTTGTTGCTTTTTGTCTATTAGATTTTTCCGCCAATGAAAACTGGTATTTTCTCATTTTTTTCTGGTAGTGGCTTACTAGATTTAGGCTTTGAACTGAATGGCTTTAATATAGTTTATGTCAATGAAATTTTTACTCCCTTTCTGCAAGCTTATCGCTATTCTCGACAACAATTACAATTAAATTTACCAGAATATGGATATCACGATGGTGAACTAGCTGATGTTCAGCAATTATTACATCTGGAATCATCATTAAAATTACAAGATTTATTAAAAGATGCCAGAAAAAACTATAATCTAATTGGCTTTATTGCTGGTCCATCTTGCCCGGATTTTTCTATAGGAGGAAAAAATCGTGGTGAATCAGGGGAAAATGGTAAGCTTTCCTTAGCTTATGTAGAATTAATTTGTCAGCAAAAACCTGATTTTTTCTTATTTGAAAATGTTAAAGGTTTGTGGAAAACACAAAAACATAAGATATTTTATCATAAATTAAAAGACAAGTTACAACAAGCCGGCTATATTCTATTTGAAAGATTAATTAATGCGATCGAATATGGTGCCCCCCAAGACCGAGATAGAATCATCTTAATTGGTATTAATTATCCTGTAATCAAATCTTTACCTATAGATAATTATCATCAATTACCTTGGCAAAAATATTTAATAGGTAATAAATCAGATATTTTTAGCTATAATTGGCCTAAGATCGATCCATTTAGAGAAAATTCTATTTATCCTTGTCCTGACAATATTCTACAAGAATTAACCGTTGAATATTGGTGGCAAAAAAATGATGTAAATAATCACCCAAATGCTGAAAAATACTTCCAGCCAAAAGCTGGCATCAAGAAAATGATTGCCGTAGCAGAAGGAGATGATTATCATAAATCCTATAAACGTTTACATCGTTGGCGTTATTCTCCTACAGCTTGTTATGGCAATAATGAAGTACATTTACATCCTTATAAAATTCGACGAATTTCCGTAGCAGAAGCTTTAGCTATTCAATCTTTACCAGTTAATTTTGTTTTACCAGATAATATGACATTAACTAATATGTTTAAGACTATTGGTAATGGGGTTCCTTATTTAGCGGCTAAAGGAATAGCGCTAACTATTAAAGATTTTTTAGTGAAAATAAATTAGATATTTATAAAAATAGGATAAAATAGTACTATAAAATAGTAAACATTTTGCGCTTATTAAATAAAACATGAACAATAAAAAACTTAAAGTATTAGATGTATTTGCCGGTGCAGGCGGATTTAGTTTAGGATTTAAATTAGCAGGATGGGATATTATTGGTGCCATTGAACAAGATAATTGGGCATCAGAAACTTTTGCCGATAACCATACAATGACAAAAGTAATTACAGATAAACTAGAAAATATTTCTGATGATAATTTAGTAAAAACATTTAATGATTCACCTAATATTATTTTAGGGGGTTTACCCTGTCAAGGATTTTCTATTTGTAATAAAAATGCTGGAAATATTAATGATAATCGTAATTCTTTATTTGCAGAATTTATCAGAGTTGTTAAATTATTTAAATCGGAATATTTAATTATTGAAAATGTACCTAATTTATTAAAAGCCAAATATTACAACAACGAATTAATTATTAATGTAATTAATCAACAATTGCAAAAATTAGGATATCATGTTTATTACGATATTTTAGAAGCCACAGATTACGGTATTCCTCAAATTAGAAAAAGATTATTTATTCTAGGTTCAATTCATCCTATAAAACAACCATTTCCCCAGCCTACCCATTATGTTAATGAAACAAAATTACCGATTTTTAATAATATAATGAAAAAATGTCCTACATTATGGGAAGCTATTTCTGATTTACCAGAAATTGCTGCTAGAGAAGGGACAGAAGAAATGGATTATACAAAACCTGCTGAAAATCCATATCAAATACAAATGCGTTTAGGTTCACCAAAGGTTTATAATCATCTAGCCATGAAACATTCTAAACGTACTATTGAGCGTTTTTCTTTAATGTCTCCTGGTGATTCATTAGCCAATCTTCCTGAATATTTAAAACCATTTAAAAGAAATAAGCAAGGAACTATTTCTGATAAAATTTATGATCAAAATAGTAGAAGAATGCATCCGGATAAACAATGTCATACTATAACTGCTTCATTTTATGCTAACTTTGTTCATCCTTATCAACACAGAAATTTTACTGCTAGAGAAGGGGCTAGAATCCAGTCTTTTCCTGATTGGTATATATTTAAAGGTAAACCCACAGTCGTTAGTCAAAAATTATTACAAAGAGAAGGAAGATTAGCTGAAAAACATCTATGTCAATATAATCAAATAGGTAATGCTGTGCCGCCTTTATTAGCTAAAGCGATCGCTGAAAATTTATTACAACAAATATAAATAAAAAGGTTATAATTATGTATGTTCATGGTGATAATTTAAAACAGAAAGAAATTCACAAGACAAAATATATTGATGCTGAGTCTCGACAATTTCTCCAAGAAATTCGGATTCAATATGATAAATGGAAAAGGATTAATGAAAAATTAAAAGGCCCTTTAACACAGCCAAATAATCAGGATAGTAAGATTATTAAAACCAGAGTTAAATTACTTAATATATATAAAGATTTTTTAGATCAACAAAAATATGCTGAAAAATTCGATTCTCGTTCAAATTTACATTCTTCAGTTTTAGAAGAGTTTATTTTTTATTTATTTAAAGATTTAGTTTATGATATATCGCAATCTGCTTTACTTGGTAAAGCTAATACATTTAAAGATATTTTTTTTCGTCCTAGTTCTTATCAAGACATGGTAATACAACCTAATGTTAGATTAGAAACTAAAGATCATGATTTTGTTATTGGGGTTAACATAAAAGCTGATTTTAATTGTATTGGTAATGAAAATATTGAAACCTATCATTTTCAAATACCAGCAGTTGTAATTGAGTGCAAAACGTACTTAGACAAAACTATGCTAGAAGGTGCTTCTAATGCAGCAGAACAGCTAAAATTACGCAATCCTAATGCTATTTATATTATTGTGGCAGAATGGTTAAAATTGACTAATGCGATTAATTTACAAAAATTTAAAGTTGATCAGATCTATGTATTGAGAAAACAAAAAAATACAGATCGAGAATTTCGCTATCTTGAAAGTTATGTGAAAAATCAAATTTATGATGATGTTATTATTCATTTATTTGAAACGGTTAGAAAACATTTAACATCTGATTGGGAAAAAGGATTAGAAGAAGGTTTAGATCGGGGATATTTAATATTATAAAAAATGTAAAGTTATAAATATTTCGATCGCTCCCTTAAATATACAGTGTGCCTAATTCACGATGGGCGAATTCAGCGCAACAACAGTTTTTTACAGATACACATCAAACATAAGTGTTTTTAATCAAAGAATAAATAATAGCGCTCAAGCGCTACAACAATGCGCTCAAGCACTACAAACTGCCTGTAGCAAATGCAATTAAAAACAACCTATTCTTAAGCTAGGTAATAGCAATTAATCCGGCAATTTATATTGACTGACAATACGTTTAGCAAAGTCGGGAACGTGAGCGTTTAATTTTTCTGGGTAATTGCGTTTCACATATAAATAATTGCGGGTAAAATGGGAGTCGATCGAAAAACGAGCATACTCCAAACCTTTCGGGCCGATTTTTTCAATTACCACTCCCATAAGTTTAGCTGCCCACATAGGCAAAGTAACAGCTTTATCGTAGGCGGGGATACTTTGTTGTACAGCTTGTTTGCGATCGCCCTGAGACATAACTGGCTGAGTATCAATTTGATCTTTTACCAAATCCAACATTTCTTGGCCAATATTATTTCTCACCACAATCCATTGCCAGCCAAAAGGTGCGCCCATATAGCCAACAACTAAATCAGCTAAAGAATTAACATAATCAAAACAACTCATACAGGAATCAGCGAAAACATTTTTTAATTTTTTAGTATTTAAACCGAAAAAAGGCACTTTTTCGATGGAGCCATCTTCATGTTTAAAATGTACCTGAAAATCCTGCATAAACTCATAATAAACCACCGTATCAGGTGATTTACTAGTAGTATCCAAAAATTTTTGCAAGCCTGCCCTAGTCACATTATCTACACAGGGAGTACCTAATACATATAATTTTTCTAAACCTAACTGTTTTTCCACAGCCCGTAAAGCTTGAATTTGACAGCCAACACCAATTACTAATAATCGCTTCATACCTGATTTTTCTATCTGTTCCAACACAGATAAATTAGGTGATAAAGTTGGTTTATTTACCCGTGCTGCTAAGATTTCTGCTGGTGTTGTAGCAATTACAGGCATAGGTTGAAAGCGGTCTTCTTTGGTATTTTGTACACATACAACACCTTCAACTAAGCCACGATTAAGCATTTCGATCGCAATACTACTAACTATACCCGTCCATTGGGCCCCAGGAATAGGTTGTTTTTTCCGTGCTGCCATCATATCTTGATGGACACCAAAATACACATCATCAGAATTTTCTAAATTGCGGCTGCGTCCGTGTGCTTGTTCTTCTAGTTCAGCAATTTGTTGATTAAGAAATGCACAAGCTTCCTTGACATAATGCACATAGTATGTATCACACAGTCCGCATTCACTACATAATGCTTTAGCAGGGCGACGGCTACCTGGTTTTAGGGCTTTAGCTTTTTTGTGTTTGGGAAATTCAACAGAGGTCATCTCAACAGGTTCTTTTATCGAAATAGGACTTTTTTTAAGATACCTTACAAGTTGTAGCCAGAACTTATTTTAAGTCCTGATAAATTAATTCCCACCAGAATTTTAGGTAAATAACTAGGAAACAAAAGTTGATTACATCAACAGACATCTATAAAAATAGGGTATAAGGGAACAGAAAAAACCAAAAATAGACGATATATGTAATTTTTTACTGGTAATTTTTGTTTAATATAGGTCAAAATTAGGCCCATTCCGGTCAAATATCGACTTTTGGCTACATAAATTTTTGGAGATTTGTCGTCTATACTAATAAAAATTATGACTAAAGGTAGGAGAAGTAAACATAGAAAATGTATAAATTTCTATGTTTTAGGCGATCGCCTTTTTCCAAATAAATTACTAGGGTAACTTTTGAGTAAAAGGAATTCCCCATAAAATTTCACCTACCATAAGGGGGTAAAATAAAAATATCTATGAACCTAACCACTGGAACATCACTACAAAACGGCAAATATATACTTAATGCAACTTTAGGGCAAGGTGGCTTTGGTATTACTTACCGAGCTACCCATACTTATTTAGGTCAGCCAGTAGTAATTAAAACCCTAAATTATAGTTGGCGATATCATACAGATTTCAAAAAATTTGGGCAAGAATTTATTGCCGAAGCGCGTCGGGTGACTAAATGCCAACATCCTAATATAGTCAAAGTTTTAGATTTTTTTGAAGAGAATAATTTACCATTTATCGTCATGGAATATATTCCTGGCGTAACCTTAGATGAAATAATTTATCAGCAGGGGCCGTTATCAGAAGGTATAGCAATTAATTATATTCGTCAAATAGGTTCGGCATTAACTGTAGTGCATGAAAATGGCTTACTGCATCGGGATGTAAAACCCCATAATATTGTCAGGCGATCGGGGAGTGAAACTGTAGTTTTAATAGATTTTGGTATTGCCAGAGAATTTACACCAGGAGTAACACAAACTCATACAGGTTTCATGTCAGAAGGCTATGCACCAATAGAGCAATATTTACCCCAGGCAAAACGCACTCCTGCTATAGATGTTTATGCCTTAGCAGCCACGTTATATAGTTTAGTTACAGCAAAAGCACCGATAGCTGCATCCTTACGCGATCGCATTTCCTTACCAAAACCAAGACAACTGCAACCCTATTTAAGTCATGCCTTGGAAAAAGCGATTCTCCAAGGCTTAGAAATGGAAGCCGAAAAACGCCCACAAACCGTAGAAAAATGGTTAGAAATATTACCTAATATTAATCCGAATTTTCCCAACTATTCAGTAACCGTTAGCAATGCTACTTTTCCATTAATTCCTAAATCGAATAATACCGAAGATTTAGAGACAATCAAGCAGGAAGATAATATATCTAGTGTAACTAGATCTGCTAATTCTAATGAAGCTATTACTAATGCTAATTATTGGCGGTGGATGCCTGTAATATTTGGATTAACCGCTATTATTGCGGCTATAGGGGGAATAGGTTTAGGTTTGGTGTATCGCGATCGAGTTACTCATAAATCTCCTAATATACCTTTGCAGCCGAGTGAGCAAAACTTTCCCACCACTACACCTTGGCCGGGTTATACTCCAAAAGAAACCACACCAGAAAACCAGACACCGGAAAATCAAAATACTCCTAAAAATAATCCTAATCCTCGATCGGAGCCAGAAACGATAAATAAGGAAAATCAGGAAAATAACATTCAGCCAGAAACACCAGTAATGCCAAAGCCAGCAGTCACTATATCACCAATACCTCGATCGGAGCCGGCGGATATTCAGCCAGAAGCACCTGTACCTGCTGCGGGCAAACAGCCAGAAATACCATCATCTGAATGGCGCGATGTAGACATACCAGCCAGCAACACTACCAATAGACCAGGCCCAGAAACCAGCCCACGACAGCCAGAACCAAATTTTCCTCCACCTGAAAATAAAAATACCAATCCTCTGCCCAGTGTAAGTTCCCCTAAAGAAATACCACCAGCGTTAATTCCAGAGCCAGAATTACCGCCGATCGTCAATCCTGATGCTATTACACCACCCCAAAACAGTCCAAAAGCCAGCCCAAATTCAGAGCCTATGCCCCCATTTCCAGAACCTGCCCCTGTACCACGACAGCAGAATTAGTTCACAGATATGGGATATTTAAACCACTGATTGCTTAAGTTTATTTAGGCAAAATGGGAAAAAACCTAGCAAAATTATAAAATATGATGCAAAGTAAAATATAGCATAGCAATGTTAAAATTTTTAGCGAGTGCCCTATCTGAAAACAGCCAATGAATAAACCTCTAATTGATGCCTTTTTTATCGGCAGATCCCTTGCAGAATCTTTGAATCAGCAGATAGAGACAACACTAACTAACGCCCTGAGTGAAATCGGTAAATTTGATGCCGAGCAAAGAATTCGCCTGCGGGAATTTATCGAGCAAGTGTTAGAGCGAGCTCGGCGGGAAGCGGAAATGGCCATGCAAAGCCGGAATGGATTTACCTACGGCACTAATCAAGATTGGCCTGCCAGCAACGATCTCCAAGCCACGATCGACGATTTGCGAGCCGAAGTAGCTCAACTAAGGGCACAATTACAACGTTATCGCAATCGTACTGCTAACAACTAAAATAACTAAAAAAATTAAGGAATTAGGAATTAAAAATTAGACATAATAAAATCTGAAAAATTATTCTAATTTCAACCCCAAAAATGGGTAAATTCCTAATCATAATCCTTAATTTTTGCCAAGAGCATAAGACTGATTGTTTCTAATAAATAAACCCCTAATAAAAATAACGAGTAGCAAGAGTGTCTGTTCTGATTGATGACGCCGCCAAAAACAAGCAAAACGAAGAATCTTCAATGGCTTTGGTAAAACATCTGGCGAAAAGAAAAGCCTATACAGATAAAGATTACCGTTGGAATCGCCCAAACTATTCTCGCAAAAAGCGTGGGATAGAAATATGGGGATTTGTATTAACATTAATAGCTGGTATCTGGTACGATGGCAAAAATTGGAGCTATCCCGGTGGAGTCACGGAGGCTAAAAAAGCTGCTCGACGCCGAAGACAAGCTATCTGGATTCGAGAAACAATTTTGGAATTAGGGCCAACATTTATTAAAGTCGGCCAGTTATTTTCCACCCGTGCAGATTTATTTCCGATCGAATACGTAGAAGAACTATCTAAACTACAAGATAAAGTTCCCGCTTTTAGCTATGAGCAAGTAGAGGAAATTATCAAAGAAGATTTAGGAAAAAATGTTGCAGAATTGTTTATCAGTTTCGATCCTGTACCTTTAGCAGCAGCAAGTTTAGGTCAAGTACAT
>CAWUOF010000158.1:0-8452 GCA_963923765.1 uncultured bacterium
ATATAAAAGAATATATTATTACCAGACATTTTTTATATAAAAAAATAAATTTTTGCCCAGATTTTTGTATTTATATAGGAAGTAATATTTAATATATTAGATATAAATATCTACACCAATAGGTTAGGGAAAATTTTAATAGGAAATAAAGATAATAAATAGATAATTTTTGCCAATTTATTATAGTAAACGCCAGGTTAGGGCAAAACCTGCTATAGTAGGATTAATTAAAAATAAGGAAAATAATTAGATAATTTAGAGGCGATCGCAACAAAAGGAGTGGTTTTATGGAAATTATCTATCACAAACCTGTGTCAAAGGATTAACCCGCCCCTAAATATTTGGTATATTTGCTGAGATGATTTGCTGATAATTTTGGGAAAATTACAAATTCTGACCTATTTCCTATTTTCTAATATATATTTTTAGCTAAATCGTTTTAACCATTGTTTAGCCATTGCTACATCGAGAATAAAAGCAGCGATCGCAAATAAAAATACACTTTCACCACCCAAAACTAACAAAGGCAAAAATTCCCCCCAATTTTTAAAAGCCGTATCTACTTGGGCCAGACCGCGAACTAGGCCAAAAGCCAAAACACCACCAGATTTTAAATGGGGATTTTCATCTGTCCGAATAATATAACGATAAGTAACACCAAAAAGAAAACCACTCATCCCAGCCATCGCCCCACTAAAAAACCAAGGAAAATCGGGGCGATCGACAATTAAACTTGCCCAAATAGACCAATGTACCGACAGCCAAATATTGGCCATAGCAGTAAAACCAAAGGCCACCACCACAGCACAACCCGCCAAAATCCCTGCTTTCAAAGATTCCAGCCTTTCTGCTATAATTTCAGGATCCAAAAGATAGTTCACGATCAACTAATGTTTGAGAGTGTTCAAATTGAATTATCATAAAAAATTGTCAAGTCCTAGTAATTAAAAAATTAGCTGAGTACAAACATGGATATTCTGACATTAGGCTGGGTTGGTCTTTTAGTTGTCTTTTCCTTTTCTCTATCAATGGTTGTTTGGGGTCGTAACGGCTTCTAAGAACTGTGGAATATAATCTTGTCAATGTTTTAGCTGTAGCCGTTTTCGGGCTACTAATCGTTGTCTCAGGCGGTATAATTTATCTAACTGCCGTAGACTGGCGCGATAAGCGTCGCCTACAAAACGAACAACGCCTAGACAAACCCGCCCAACGTCGGCGTTAAATTATCACGTCCTACATTATCTTATCCCATAACTATTGACCTCAGATTTGGGTTTTTTCCCATAAATTTTGAGGTCAATTTGTTGTTATAAATAATTACTACTATCTTTGCCTACCTTCCTGTTAACCTTGATATTAACCTTGGCGTAACTTAGCGTTAAAAAACAATATTAACAACAAATTTATGAACCTTTAACATAATACTTTTCAGGAGTAGCAGCTAACCTGGGACATATTAGTATAACTTCCTTCAAATTCCAACCGAGTCCCATTCTCTGGGGAATTTCCGCTAAACTTTTGGGAAAAACCATAAAATTTATCCTTTTTTTCCCGAAATATAATAGAAAATATGATAACTATAATCTCTATGTTAACCTAGATCAAAACGCCCACACAAAACACCACATCAACTTGTCTCAGCCTAATGGTTTATATTAAGCGTGTGGAATTGACCAATTTTAAATCCTTTGGCGGCACCACCTCCGTCCCGTTTTTGCCTGGATTTACGGTCATTTCTGGGCCTAATGGTTCTGGCAAGTCTAATATTCTCGACGCTTTATTATTTTGCCTGGGTCTTTCTAGTTCCAAAGGAATGCGGGCGGAACGTTTGCCCGATTTAGTCAATCATAATCAAACTTCCCATCGCCACACTGTGGAAGCTAGTGTTACTGTTACTTTTGATTTAGAAGGTTTAACACCAGAAGAAGACGAAGACGATATAATAATTACTACAGAAATTGATAATTTTACCGAAGAAACTGAAAATAATATTGAAAATAATATTGAAAATAATAGCGAAGAAAATACCGAAAATAACCAGAAAAAAACTAATTTTGATATCACATCCAGCGAGTGGAGTATTACTCGGAAATTGCGAGTAACAAAACAAGGAACATATACTTCTAATTATTATGCCAATGGGCAAAGTTGTACATTAACAGAATTACATGAACAGTTAAACCGACTGCGAATATATGCAGAAGGTTATAACGTTGTATTGCAAGGAGATGTTACCAGCATAATTTCCATGAATTCGCGAGAAAGGCGAGAAATTATTGATGAATTAGCGGGAGTAGCATCCTTCGATCGCAAAATAGTAATTGCTAAGGAGAAATTAGACCAAGTAAAAGAACATGAAGATCGCTGTCGCATCGTCGAAAAAGAATTAACCACCCAACGCGATCGCCTTTCCCAAGATAGATTAAAAGCCGAAAAATATCAAAAACTCCGAGGCGAATTACTGCAAAAAGAACAGTGGGAAATAATCATGGTGTGGCAAAAATTGCAACACCAAGCATGGCAACTGCGAGAACAAATAGAAGCAGGCGATCGAGAAAATAACGATTTAAACCATCAACTCCAACAACTCAACACCCAAATTCAAACAGCCACCGCCGAATTAGATCAACTCAACGCCCATGTTAAAGCCCTGGGGGAAGAAGAACTGCTGGCCCTACAATCCACCCTAGCCAACCAAGAAGCCGAACAGCGACAACAGCAAAACCGTCACCAGGAACTAGAAAAAACCGCCCAGCAAACAGCAGAACAAATAGCACAAACAGAGAAAGAAGTCAATACATCGCAACAAATCTTAGAACGCTTTGCCCAACAGCGTTTAATTCAAACACGAGAAATAGCTAATTTACAAATAACCAGGGATGAACAAGCCCAGCAAGTAGAAAAAAGTAAACAAGATGCCAGCAGTATAGCAGACGCCTCCCAAGCTTGGGTACAACAACAAACCGAACTAAACCGCCAAATAGAAACCTTATTACAAACCTTAGAACCTCAACGCACAGAACAAGCCAGACTAAGAGAAAGAGAAAACCAGCTAAACCGACAAATACAAGAGCAAAACCAGCTTTTAGAAAAATTAGACCAAGAATTGCACAAAAAACAAGCAAATTTGGTTAATATTCAAGCTGAATCAGGAATATTAGCCCAACAAGTAGAAACTTTAACCCAAGCCCTCAATGCTGCTGAAATAGACTTACAAATTCAGCAAGAAACCCAAAAACGCCTACTCAGCGAACAACGAGACAAACAACGACGCTTAGATAAATTAGAAGCCCAAGCCCAAGCCTTACAAGAAAGCTTGGGAACTTATGCCACCCAATTTATTTTACAAAGCACTATTCCCGGAGTTTGTGGGTTAGTCGCCCAATTAGGAAGAGTAGAACCCCGCTATCAATTAGCCTTAGAAACCGCAGCCGGGGCAAGATTGGGACAATTAGTAGTAGAAGATGATGGTGTAGCCGCCGCCGCGATCGAACTTTTAAAACAAAAAAAAGCCGGCAGAGCCACATTTCTCCCATTAAATAAAATTCAAGCACCACGTTTTGCCTTTGCTGCCACATTAAAAACAGCAAGCGGTTTTATTGATTATGCTATTAATTTAATAGATTGTGATAGTCGTTATCGAGAAGTATTTAATTATGTATTTGGCAGTACAGTAGTATTTGAAGCCTTAGCAGAAGCTCGACGTTATCTCGGACAATTTCGGATAGTTACCCTAGAAGGAGAACTATTAGAAACTAGCGGCGCAATGACAGGGGGTAGTTCATCGCAGCAACGCTCAGGATTACATTTTGGTACAGTAGCAGATACAACAGAATCAGGAGAAATAGCAGCTTTAAGAGATAGATTACAAGATATAGAACAAATTTTAGAAAAATGTAATGATGGAATTAATAGATTAAACATAGAAGTAAAAAATTTAACTAATAAAGTAATAGAATCTAAACAAAATCGACGGGAAAATCAATTACAAATAGAAGCAATACAAGGAGAAATAAAAAATATTAATAATCAACAGGAACAAGTGCGATCGCAACAAAATAAAAATACCCAAGAACTAGCGATCGCCCAAAATCGGTTAGAAAATTTAGAAACAGAAATTCCTAAACACGAAAACTTATTACAAAAATATCGCCAAGCCTTGGCAGAATTAGAACAATCTCAAACCCACAGCCAATGGCAACAAATGCAAATAATCATCAAAAACCAAGAAAACCAACTACATGAAAAAGAAAAAGAAATTAATATCGCCAAAAATAAACAACAAGAATTAGACAATCAAAGATTACGGTTAGATGAAAAAATCCAACAATTTCAACAACGTTTAGAAGAATATCGCAGCCAAGAAATAAATATTAACCAACAGTTGGCTATTATTAGCCAGCAACTTATAGTAATTGCCCAAGAAATTAGCCAAACTAAAATAGGGTTAACAGCATTAGAAGAAAAATTAGCCACAGAAAAACAAGAACGCGATGGGGCAGAAACAAAACTAAGAGAAAAACACTTAGCCAAACAACAACTAGAATGGCAACTGCAAAAACTCCAGGAAACTCAACAAACCAGAAGAGAACAATTAGTAAACCTGCAAACCCAACTAGAAAACCAACAGCAGGAATTACCAGAACCATTGCCAATAATTCCCGACAACATTAACCTAGAAGAACTACAAAAAGAAGTGCGATCGCTACAAAAAAGAGTACAAGCAATGGAACCAGTAAATATGCTTGCCCTCGAAGAATACGATCGCACCCAAAAACGCCTAGATGAATTATCCGAAAAACTCACCACCTTAGAAGGAGAACGCACCGAATTATTATTAAGAATAGAAAACTTTACCACCCTACGTTTAAGAGCATTTAAAGAAGCCTACGACGCAGTAAACCATAACTTTGCCAACATATTTGCCGAACTTTCCGAAGGAGACGGCCACCTACAACTAGACGACCCCGAAGATCCCTTTAACGGTGGACTGAACCTAGTAGCGCACCCCAAAGGCAAACCCGTACAGCGTCTAGCCTCCATGTCAGGGGGCGAAAAATCCCTAACTGCCTTAAGTTTTATATTTGCTCTGCAACGCTACCGCCCTTCACCCTTTTATGCCTTCGATGAAGTAGATATGTTCCTGGACGGTGCAAATGTGGAACGATTAGCTAGAATGATCAAACAACAAGCACAACAGGCGCAATTTATTGTGGTAAGTCTCCGTCGTCCGATGATTGAATCTTCCGAACGAACCATTGGCGTTACCCAAGCCAGAGGAGCCTATACCCAAGTTTTAGGAATAAAATTACCTACCAAAAATGCTTCTGTTTGATTTTTGTATCTATTATTGATAGTTAAAGAATTTCCGAGCAAGATTCGGCACATAATAAAATGACATCTGAACAAGTCCGCCAACGCTCTGATTTATTGGGCACCCAAATAATTACCCGTGACACGGGGAAACGGCTGGGGGTAATTTCGCAATTGTGGGTAGACATTGATAGGCGGGAGGTAGTGGCTCTCGGTTTGCGAGATAGCTTTATCGCGATCGCCAGTATGCCAAGACTCATGCTTTTAAACAGTATCCGTCAAATCGGAGATGTTATCCTCGTTGACGATGACACTGTATTAGAAGAAGATATCGACATAGAAGCCTACAGTACCCTCATCAACAGCGAAGTTCTCACAGAAAACGGCGAACTGTTAGGGCGGGTGCGGAGTTTTAAATTTGACCCCGAAACCGGCACAATTTATTCTCTGATCATCGCATCTTTGGGGCTGCCCCAAATTCCCGATCAAGTCATCAGTACCTACGAATTACCCATCGAAGAAATCGTCAGCAGTGGCCCCAATCGCCTCATCGTCTTTGAAGGAGCCCAAGATCGTCTCTCCCAACTTACTGTAGGAGTTCTCGAACGTCTTGGCATTGGCAAAGCCCCTTGGGATAACAGCGAAGACGAAGAATATATGCCCCAAATCATTCGGGCTGAAAATCAAATCGGTACAGGAACCATTACCCGCACCAACACCTCAGAACCAATTCGTACCACCACTTCTGCCGCCCAAGAAGCTTGGGATGAGGATGAATGGCAAGAACCCGCCCCCGCCCCTCGTCGTCAAGCACAACCTGAAACACTGTATTACGAAGAAGAGGAAGAAGATAACTGGAACCAAGCCCCCAGAAGGCAACAATATCAACAACGGGCTTACACCGAACCTCCCCAAAACTATCAGAAACAGCAATATTCCCAGGAATATGATTACGAAGAAGTAGAAGATGCCTGGGCTGATGATGAGTCCCCTAAGCCCTACAAACCACCCAAAGTTAATATTCCTGAGAAAAAGAAAACGCCTCAATATGAGGAAGAAACTAATTACTAATTATTCCTAAGTTGTAGGGTGGGCAACGCCCACCTTATGCTTTTTCCAGCATTTTTCCATATTTTTTCCATATTGCTTATTGATTAGTTTATATCTTTTTTTATCGAAAAAATCTCGTAAATTATATTATTTATTAATCCAGATTATTAATAGATTTTTGAAGTAAATAATATATCAAAATAATATATTAAAATAATCCATAATATTGCTAAATAAATTATATATTTGCAATATATTGTATTTGAAAATGCGGGTATTATCCCACTCAAATTAACTGCTAGAATGCCTCACAACCACGATTTTATCTATATAATCAGGATTTATAGGCTATGCCATAAATAATATAGGCTATGCCCCATTATTCATTATTGATGATGCAATTGCTATAATCACCTCTCGAAAAAGCTAATCGAATTTTCGGAGGAATTATGACCGATTGGCAGGAAATTACTGGCGGAGTAACGGCACCAAGAGGATATAAGGCAGCAGGAATTATAGCAGGATTAAAGCCTTCCGGCGCACCGGATTTAGCGCTAATTTTATCAGAAGTAGACGCGATCGCCGCCGGAGTGTTTACTACTTCAGTAGTGCGGGCTGCTTGTGTGGACTATTGCCGCGATCGCCTAAAAGAAAAATCCACCGTCCGAGCAATTTTATGTAATGCCGGTCAAGCAAATGCCGCTACTGGGGAACAAGGATGGGCAGACGCGATGGAAAGCGCACAATTATTAGGAAAAGCCCTAAATATTCCCCCAGAATCTATTTTATTAGCCTCTACAGGAGTAATTGGACAACGTATTAAAATGGATGCCCTGCGATCGGGTATTCCTAAACTTGTGGAAGCCGCATCAGAAACAGGTGGCGATGCTGCGGCAAAAGCTATTGTTACTACTGATTTAGTCACTAAATCGATCGCCTTAGAAACTACCTTTGATGGTCGTCCCGTGCGGATGGGCGGTATCTGCAAAGGTTCCGGCATGATTCACCCCAATATGGCAACCATGTTAGCATTTGTTACTTGTGATGCCGCCGTATCTCCCCATCTTTGGCAACAAATGCTTTCTCGTGCTGCTGACAAGAGTTTTAATCAAATTACTGTCGATGGTGATACCAGTACCAATGATACTTTAATCGCCCTAGCTAATGGTCAGTCTCGTACTCCTGCTATTACGGAAATGGGGCCGGCTGCGGAAAAATTAGAGGCAATGTTAACTACAGTTTGCCAGTATTTAGCTAAAGCGATCGCCCGTGATGGTGAAGGCGCTACTTGTCTAGTTGAAGTGCAAGTTACCGGTGCCCCTGATGATAAATCAGCCCGTCAAATTGCTAAAACTATTGTCGGTTCATCTTTAGTTAAATCCGCTATTTTCGGACGTGACCCTAACTGGGGACGTATTGCTGGTGCGGCTGGACGTGCAGGGGTTAATTTTGACCAAGAAAATCTCCGCATTCAATTAGGTAATTTTGTAATGATGGAAAATGGTCAACCTTTAGTGTTCGATCGTCAAGCTGCCAGTAATTATTTAAAATCTGCTGCTGCTGGCGCCTATCTCAAAGAAGATACAGTTTTAATTTCGGTTAGTATCGGTAATGGTTCTGGCACTGGTAAAGCTTGGGGTTGTGACCTCAGTTACGATTACGTAAAAATTAATGCTGAATACACTACTTAATTAGAACCATTATGCAGATATTAGATATTTATTTCGTTATATTTATCTTTATCTGCCTTAAATTCAAATCCAATATTTATATACATCGCCAGATTGTGATTTTTTTATTAGGCAATCTGGCTTTATTATATTGTCATTTTAATAATTTAATTTATGATATTTATTTTTCTATAAACTAGCTAATTTTAAATATTTACTTATCACCATCACCATTAACCAGTAATAAGAATTATTACTTATAATCACCTGAACGAAAAACAGGTATTTTTTAGATGAATTTAATATTTAAAACTCCTAAATATTGTTATAATAAATATCTAGTTAAAAACCGATAATAATACATAAACTATATTTTACATAGTTTTACATAGTTTTACATAATATTGTTATCGTCTTTT
>CAWUOF010000159.1:0-8446 GCA_963923765.1 uncultured bacterium
GAGTATCGTCGGCAGCGTCAGATGTGTATAAGAGACAGTATATATATAGGGTGGCTATATTATTAATTGGGAAATCTTGGAATTAAGAATAGCTGAAATACCAATATTTGGGAAATTAAATTATCTGGGTTTTATTTAATAATTTTTGTTACTTTTATTTACTGAGGTTATTTTTGTTGTTCTGGCGGTAATAATAAAAATTAAATATTTTTAAGCTAGATATCTAGGTAATTTAAATGATTTATAAATGTAATTTATGAATTAATGAAATTATTTAAGTTTATCAGGTAAATTTTAGGTTTATGATATAAAAGATTATCTGCCTAAGTTGTTAAATATTTAAATATTCATAACTGGATTTACTTTAGATTTCCCAACTTTTAGTAAAGTTTAGGGAGTTTTATCTAAGAAAAATTGCCAAATGAACAATTTAAATACAAAACAACTTAGTACATAGCGTTAACGCTTATTAATGGCCACAAAATTAGTGGGCAGAACCATTACCATGATAGTTATCGGAATCATAGAATCCGTTTTTAGTAGCGAAAAACAACGTTGTTAGGATAAAAACAACGGTCAATGCGGCTAAAATTAGTTTTACATCCATTTTGCAATTACACCATTTGCATGAAAAAAAGTTAATTCGATCATATTTTAAGATATTTCTACCTAATATGTCTACAGCCAACGGGAAAAGGGGAAGCAAGGAAAAATATGATGATGGCCGATCGCCACAAGTGGCTGGAGATTTGAGAAGTAACTGGCTAATAAAATTAATTTAAATGTCCCGCAGTTATTCCAGGCTAAAGAATTATTTCTTTACCGCGATCGGTAAAGCGAACTTCTTTAATTTGCCAGTCTGAATTACTGGTAAGAGATTTAGTCAAACTACCAAACAAAGCCATTTGTTCACAACTAGATAAAGAAGTAAATTTCCGTTTAGAATTAGGTGCAAGCCGAAAATCTATGGTAGCCACTCCCGTATCTCGATCGACATTTACTCGATATCCTTCTAAATTAAAATCAGCAGTAGTTTGCTGTTTAATAACTTCACCAACTACATTTTCTATGACCTTATCTGCGGCAACATTAACTTTTTCAGGAATTAATTTTTCACATTGGCTGTCGGCTTTATAAAAAGTGACTGTGACAGTATTTTTAGAATTAGCAGGAAGGGAATTATTTTGACCGACTGCCTGATTTTTTTGATTAGGAATAGAGGGTTTATTTTCTATCTGACCCGGTGTAATATTTGGATTAATTTGGTTTGGCTCAGTAGTATTAGTTGCCGTTGGGCTGTTGGCGGTGGGCTGATTTGTGGGGCTGGATTTGACCCGATCGGGTGCAGAAACGCTACAACTACTTAAGCTAAAAATTGTGATTCCTGCGATAACAGGAGATATATATTTTTTGATGTCTCTATTATGAAAAATTATCATGGTTAATACCTCTTGGACTCGTCGCCATATTATTTCTCTAGCTGATTTTGTTCCTAGTGAATACGATACAGTGCTGCAAACGGCTGCTAGTTTCAGGGAAGTTCTGTCTCGTCGAACTAAAAAAGTACCGGCATTACAAGGTCAAGTAGTGGCGAATTTATTTTTTGAAGCATCTACTCGTACTCGTAGCAGTTTTGAACTGGCGGCTAAACGTTTGTCGGCTGATACGTTAAATTTTGCGCCCGGTACTTCGTCGATGACCAAGGGAGAAACTATTTTGGATACGGCGAAGACTTATCTGGCGATGGGATGTGACATTATAGTAATTCGCCATAAAGAAGCCGGTGTTCCTAATGCGATCGCCTTGGAAATGGAACGTTTAGGTACGCGAGTAGGTGTTTTGAATGCTGGTGATGGGCAGCATGAACATCCATCCCAAGCATTATTGGATTTATTTACTATTTGTTCTCTGTTAGACTCAGAACATCCTCGTTTAGAACTTCTCCATAATAAAAAAATTGCTATTGTTGGAGATATTTTGCATTCACGAGTAGCAAGATCGAATATTTGGAGTTTAACTGCTTCCGGGGCGGAAGTGCATTTAGCTGGGCCGCCGACTCTTTTACCCCAAATTTTTGCCGAGTGGGTAAAGGGAAAAGTTAATTCTGAGTCATTACCTATAATCGATCGTAAACTTTTTTGGCATTGGAATATTACACCTGCTTTAGAAAATGCTGATTTTGTGATGACTTTGCGTTTGCAAAAGGAACGGATGAGCGAAAATTTGCTACCTAGTCTGCGGGAGTATCATCAGCGTTTTGGTATTACTCGCGATCGTCTTCGTTTGTGTAAATCTAATGTAAAAATTATGCATCCTGGTCCTGTTAATCGCGGTGTGGAAATTAGCTCAGATTTGATGGATGATCCTGAATTTAGTTTGATTCCTCAGCAGGTGACATCAGGGGTAGCTGTGCGAATGGCTTTACTTTATTTGATGGGTAGTGGAAAAGTTTAATAGGTTTTGTTGATAATTTTAACTGTACCAAGATTAGTGGTGAAGAATTGAATTTTTTGAAAATTTGAATTTTAAGTTTATGGTAAGCAAGGATTTTTTAGGTAATCAGCTAGGAATTGCTGATAGTTTTGCTATTACTTTTGCGCCTTTATCTATGGAGGAAATTTATGCTTTAGTCGATGATGCGGCTAATGGGGCAGTGGTGTTAATGAGTGGTATGGTGCGCGATCGTACTGATGGTAAGGCTGTTGTTGCTTTGGAGTATCAAGCTTATGAGCCAATGGCTATACAGATTTTTCGTCAAATTGCTAATGATATTCGTCAACAGTGGCCAGATGTGAAAAAAATGGCGATTCATCATCGCATTGGGCGATTAGAAATTGGAGAAATTAGCGTTTTGGTGGCTGTGGGCTGTCCCCATCGGGCCGAAGCTTTTGCTGCTTGTCGTTATGCCATAGATACTTTGAAACATAATGCCCCTATTTGGAAAAAGGAATGGTATAGGGAGGGGGATGGATCTATCTCTGGTAGTTGGGTAAGTATTGGGGCTTGTGAGCAATTTTGTTAATTAATATTGGGCCTGTTTTTGGGCTTAATCAGGACTTGGGCACAAAAACAGGCTATTTAAATGGGTAATTTTCGCGTTCGATCAAATTAATTTTGTGAAGTTTTATAAAGTTAATTTGGGCTTAGAATAATATTTAAAATGGTAAGTATATTTACCTGAAATGTTAACTATAAATTGCCAAGTTTTCACATATTTTTAGATAACAGTTTACTGACCGATTAAGTGTATTTGCGTAATACTTGCATATTTATTTTTGCGATTAAATCTTGTAAAAATAAATTTTTTAACTCTTGAAAATAGGTAGAAATTTAGTAACTATTTTTTAATATTTACCTGGGACTAGGAATAGGAAGAAAGTATTTAAGTAATAATACTTATACAATTAATTTTTAGGGGTTTGCTATAGAAAACGAGCTTGTGGCGAAGTAAAAGCTTGATTAAAGAAGAAAAAGGATATTTTTTAGTTAAATTCGACAGTTAATATCAAAAATTAGCTTTTATGGTATTCCCATAGGGGTTTTTATGGGTGCTAAAAGGCTGATTTTGGACTAGGAACCCTGGTCTTAATAATTTGTTACAAATTTATTTAACAATTTGTAATAAATTTCACAGCAAATGCGTTGTATAAAAATAACCTGAAGGTCAAAACAGACAGGCAAAAAATCAGGAAAGCACTGATAAGCCAGAAATAACTGGTTTCTCATAAAGTGTAAAATCCTCTAAGATTTCTCTAAGTAGTCCAAACCTTCGGAAGAAGGCCAAAACTAGATAGAGAACCTCAAGCCAAGGGTAAGGCGTGGGCCTGTCCCAAACCTGTCCAGGCTGTACAAGCAGCTTGAGCCCGCTGAAATGTTTGTGCAAATTCAAACAACCCAATCAATAAGGAGATTTCGCAATGTTAGATGCATTCGCCAAAGTGGTTTCCCAAGCTGATGCACGGGGTGAATACCTGAGCTCTGCTCAATTAGATGCTTTAAGCGCCATCGTCAGAGACGGCAGCAAGCGTTTGGATGTTGTTAACCGCATCACCAGCAACGCTTCTAAAATCGTTGCTGATGCCGCTCGTTCTTTGTTTGCCGAGCAGCCCCAATTAATTGCTCCTGGTGGAAATGCTTACACCAACCGTCGCATGGCCGCTTGCTTACGCGATATGGAAATCATTTTGCGCTATGTCACCTATGCCACCATTGCTGGAGATGCTAGCGTGCTCGATGACCGCTGCTTGAATGGTCTACGCGAAACTTATCAAGCTCTAGGTGTACCTGGTGCTTCCGTTGCTGCTGGTGTTGGCAAAATGAAAGATGCTGCTATTGCGATCGCTAACGATCCCGCCGGTATCACTCCTGGCGATTGCAGCGCCTTAGTTGCTGAAGTAGCTGGCTACTTCGATCGCGCCGCTGCCGCTGTTGCCTAATTAAGGCTGTAGTGTGACGGCTGAAGTTTTTACTTCATCCAAAAATAGCTTGCTATCTGATATCAATTTCAACATTTTGTCAATCAAAAGGGAGATAACACAACAATGAAAACCCCCATTACTGAAGCCATTGCAGCAGCCGATACTCAAGGTCGTTTCCTGAGCAACACTGAATTACAAGCCGTTGATGGTCGCTTCAGACGTGCCGCTGCCAGCATGGAAGCTGCTCGTGCTCTGACCAACAATGCTGCCAGCTTAACCAGTGGCGCTGCTCAAGCGGTGTACAACAAGTTCCCCTACACCACCCAGTTACAAGGTAATAACTACGCTTCTACCCAAACTGGCAAAGACAAGTGCGCTCGCGACATCGGTTACTACCTCCGCATTATCACCTACTCTTTGGTTGCTGGTGGTACCGGTCCTCTCGATGAGTTCCTGATTGCTGGTTTAGCTGAAATCAACAGCACCTTTGATCTGTCTCCTAGCTGGTATGTTGAAGCTCTGAAATACGTCAAAGCCAATCATGGTTTGAGCGGTCAGGCTGCTGTAGAAGCCAACGCTTATATCGACTACGCTATCAACGCTCTGAGCTAATAGAGTCAGTCCTTGTATAAGGTCTGTATGATTGTGTAGTCCGGCAATAGATGTCCGGACGGGTATGCAGATGCTAGTCACAATCTAGTAGTTGTTTACCAGTCCGGGCATCTTTGTATTTAGAGGAAATAAATTAAATTCAGCTATCAGTTATAAAAAAAATTAAGAATTAAGAATTGAGAGAACAATGCTTTGTTCTTAAAGCTGAGGGCTGGATTTAAGGGAAAAAGGCTTGGCTGAGAAAAATTGTTGTTGGTTGGGAGATTTTTAAATGGCTATTACAGTAGCAGGATCCCGGTTGGGAACATCAGCTTTTAGCGAATCAGGGCCAGTAGAATTACGTCCAAATTGGACGGCTGATGATGCGGCGGCGGTTATTCGTGCTGTTTATCGTCAGATTCTAGGCAATGATTATATAATGGCTTCGGAACGACTGACTAGTGCAGAATCGCTACTGAAAAATGGCAGTATTACTGTGCGCGAGTTTGTACGTTCTGTGGCGAAATCAGAACTTTACAGATCTAAGTTTTTTTACAATAATTTTCAAACAAGGGTAATTGAACTCAACTATAAACATTTGTTGGGTCGCGCTCCCTACGATGAATCTGAGGTGATTTTCCACCTCGATTTGTACGAAAACGAAGGATTTGATGCTGATATCGATTCTTATATCGATTCGCAAGAGTATCAAGCTGCTTTTGGCGATAATGTTGTGCCTTACTATCGCGGTTTTGATACTCAGCCAGGACAAAAAATGGTTGGTTTTACCAGAATGTTCCGCTTGTATCGTGGTTATGCGAACAGCGATCGCTCTCAGGTAGAAGGCAATCATACTCGTCTGGCTCGCGAACTCGGTCAAAATACAGCTTCTGCCGTAGTTGCTCCTTCTGGTGGTAATGATGGCTGGGCTTATCGCGCCAGCGTTGATTCCGCTCCTAGAACTGCTTTGGGCGGTGCTGTAGCTTTGGGAGAAAAAGGTAAAGTTTACCGCGTTGAAGTTACTGGTTTAATTGGGGCTGGATATCCAAAAGTGCGTCGCAGCAGCACTAGCTTTATCGTTCCTTACGAACAATTAACAACTAAAATGCAGCAAATTTTACGCCAAGGCGGAAAAATTGCCAGCGTAACATTAGCCTAAAAGCAAAATGTGGTTTTGAAAAAAATATAGGAGTCAGAATCAAAAAATTCTGGCTCCTATATACTAAATTTTGACTGTAATTTTGACTGTTTTTTTACTTTATTTTTACTGCCCATTCAGGAGAAGACAACAGAAATGTTTGTACAAAATACAATTGGAAGTGGTGGCCGTTTGTTTGTCTACGAAGTCTCTGGATTAAAGCAAAACCAAGAAACGGATAAAACTAATTATCCTATTCGTCACAGCGGTAACGTTTTTATTACGGTGTCCTATAACCGCATGAATGATGAAATGCAAAGAATTTCTCGTTTGGGTGGTAAAATTGTCAGTATTAAGCCATTAAATGCTGCTGAGAGCTAATCAATAATTGGTTAGGAAAAAGTCAGGTGAAGCGATCGAGTTAGAAATTAATAAGTAAAAAAAATAAATTTTTGCCCGATCGCTTTGCCTGTAATAGCATAAAATAAAAAAATAAATTTAGTTACAGTTAAATATTTATAAACAATTTATGGTTAATGAATTAGAACCCCCTACAGCCAAGGTGGAAAACTCAGAGGGCGAAGCTTTAACTGTTGAACAAGCTATTGCAAATTTATATCACGAAGATGTTAGCTTGCGCTATTACGCAGCCTGGTGGCTGGGTAAGTTTCGGATTCGGGAAAATGCGGCGATCGAAAGGTTAATTGAGTTATTAAATGATGAAAGCGATCGAACTGAAAATGGCGGCTATCCCCTGCGGCGTAATGCAGCTAGAGCACTAGGAAAATTAGGAGATTTACGAGCAGTTCCCAGATTAATCGCTTGTTTGGAATGCTCGGATTTTTATGTGCGTGAAGCTGCTACTCAAGCCTTGGGAATGTTGGGTGATTCCCAAGCAATTCCCCATTTAATTAAACTCCTTGATGGTGGCATAGCTGCCGCTGTGCAAGTGCCAGGGAAACCTCATTTAGTGCAGCCCTACGATGCCGTATTTGAAGCTTTAGGAAAACTAAAGGCAACAGTAGCTATTTCTCTGATAGAACCTTTTTTAGAACATTCGGTGAAATTGGTACAATATGCGGCAGCCCGGGCTATGTATCAGTTAACTAATAATCCTGTGTATGGTGAACGTTTAGTAGCTGCTTTGCAAGGTGATAATTTGCAATTGCGACGCACGGCTTTAATGGATTTGGGGGCGATCGGCTATTTACCAGCAGCTAAGGCTATAGCTACAACTTTAGCAGAAAATAGTCTAAAATTAATTGCTCTTAAAGGTCTTTTAGAACATAATTTAGAAGTAGTAGATGTTAACTCTAGTCCCTGTTTATCTGAAACGACTATCCAAGTAATGGAATTGATGGATTCCCTATTATAATTAGTAAAAATTAAACCTTCACTTAATAATAGGTGAGGGTTTTTGATTTTTAAAATATTTGATATGTTAAATTTGCAGATTAATATAAATGGCAAACTCGATCGAGTATAATAATTTTTGATAAACTAATACAAATTACTTATTATCTATTGTTATGACAATGGAAACTCAGGCATTAGCATTAATTAAAGCTGTTGAAGAAGCTGATTCGGCTCCCAAGTTATTAAATGCAGTTGTTGCCTTGGCTAAGGCTAAAATTGAAGCGGGTATTCCTACTTTAATTGATGTTTTGCGCTGTAACAATCCTGGGGCGGCTGTGGCGGCTGTGGAAGGTTTAGTTTTATTAGGTGAAGTGGCGGTACAGCCAATTTTAGATAGTTTGGATGGTTATAATTATGGTGCCAGGGCTTGGGCAATTCGAGCTTTAGCAGAAATTAAAGATTCCAGGGCGTTAGATTTGTTAATTGCTGCTGCGGAAACTGATTTTGCTTTGAGTGTAAGAAGATCTGCGGCTAAAGGTATTGGTACTCTGAAATGGGATAAATTAGGTGGAGAAGAATTAGCCTCGGCACAGCAACGGGCTTTTCATACTTTAATGTTGACTGCTGCCGATCCGGAATGGGTGGTGCGTTATGCTACGGTGGTAGGATTACAAGCTTTTGCTGTTGCGGTAGCTGATAAAAATCCTGGCTGGGTAGTTGATATTTTGTCTACCCTAAAAAAGATAGCGGAAACAGATACAGAATTAAGTTTGCGGGCTAGGGCTAAATTAGCGTTGATTAAGTTGGAAAGTTTGCAAATAGTTACTGTTTAAATTTTCAGGATTTTTATGGTTAAATTATTCTAAATATATATACTGTTTTTAACTAGGCGTTGCATAGATGCAGGATGAATTGGCGAATTGGCGGTTGAAATGATTGAGGA
>CAWUOF010000160.1:0-8395 GCA_963923765.1 uncultured bacterium
CCCCATGTACAACTTTATCATTATGAGTCTAAAAGTCGTGGTTATGAAGATACACAAGAAAAACAAGAGCGTTTGTGGGCAGAGGCTAAGATACTTAAAAATCGATGGCAAAAATTAATTGATAACGATCCTTGTTATAGTCCCCATTTAACTAGAGATAAGGAAGATTATAGTATTAAAATATAAGCTATTTTTAAAGAAAAAAATGAAAAAAATTTTTTCCAGAGCTTTAAATATTGTCAAACATTTGCAATTAATGAGGAAATCAGTAATAATGGGACAAGACGAAAATATACTATTAGCAGTAGATCATTCCTGGTCAAATGACTACAGCATTGGCGTGCAAGGATGGATTCTCAGCAAAAAAGGAATTCTCGATAAGGTAGAAATTTGTGTCGGTGATAGTTGTGTAGCTATCACTTCTTGGCATCCGCGCCCAGATGTAACTGCAATGTACCCACAATATAAAGGTAAAGATGATAATTGCGGTTTTATTGTTCATATACCGCGCATCGCACAACATCAAGTTACTTTTAAAGCCAAAATACAAGGAATAATATCAACTCAAACTATCGAATTTAAAGGTTCAAAGCCTGTTCCTCCTGGTAAAAATATTCAGGATGGAGGAGATATTTTTGCTGATTTTATTAATTTAGTTAATGATAAAAATCTGCGAATTTTAGAAATAGGATCGCGAGTGGTATCTCCGGGTAGCAGTAGTAAAAGAGCATTATTCCCTGGAGCAGCTTCTTATACAGGATTTGATTATTATCCCGATAATAATACCGATGTAGTTGGTGATGCTCATAAGCTATCGCAATATTTTACAGATAATCAGCGTTTTGATGGTATTTTTTCTATATCAGTGTTTGAACATTTAGCCATGCCTTGGGTAGTGGCAATGGAAATTAATAAGCTTTTAGAAATAGGAGGATATACATTTCATGCTACACATTTTGCATGGCCTTTACATGAAATTCCTTGGGATTTTTGGCGGTTTTCTGATGAGGGTCTGAAGGTTTTATTTTCTCCTCCTTTGGGCTTTGAAGTTGTCAAAGCTGGATTATTTGCTCCCTTACGTATGCATATAGATACTGTTGGGCCAGGACAGGAAGAATTACCAAATCACCCTGGTTTTGGTGGGGTGGCAATTTTGGCCAAAAAAGTAGCTGAATTGGATACAGCAAAATTTAAGTGGGATGTTTTAACAGAAAGTGTTGTCGGTCAAGATAGCCATTATCCCAAACCATCATAATTTGTCTGTTTAGTTGATTAGGAAATAAAGGATAGATATTGTTAATGAAAAGTAACAGTACGGAAAATGATGTTTAGGTAAATAATTATGATGAATAATGGCAACTCCTTAACTGTGAATTACGTGACTAAATTGCGACGTTTGTCAAGTCGTCTATATCAAGTTTGGAAAACCCAAGGTAGTAAACAAGCACTAGCTAAAATTTTTAAGAAAATATATTTAAAACTAGAAATTAATCCTCCCCAGGCGATCGCCGCAGAAATTCATCAGCCTTGCCCAATTTTTTACCATTGGATAGGGCAAAATTCTGTGCGAGAAAGTGACTTAATACATATAGCGGAAATAATCAATATTTTTAAATATAAGCCATTAATTAGCGTAATTATGCCGGTGTATAATACACCCGATCGCTACCTGCGATCGGCTATTGAATCGGTAATAAACCAAGCCTATCCCTATTGGGAATTATGTATCGCTGATGATGCTTCCACTGCACCCCATATTCAACCATTATTACAGGAATATGCCGAAAAAGATGCACGAATTAAAGTAGTTTATCGAGAAAAAAATGGGCATATTTCTGCCGCATCTAATTCGGCTTTAGAAATAGCTACAGGGGAATATATAGCCCTGTTTGACCACGATGATTTACTCACACCAGATGCTTTATATCACGTAGCTTTAATGATAAATAGACATCCAGAAGCTGACATGATATATACAGATGAAGATAAAATTACTGATAATAATATTTATACAGATCCCTGCTTTAAACCTGATTGGTGCCCAGATACATTTTTATCGCGGCGAATGTACACTTGCCATTTAGGAATTTATCGGCGATCGCTAGTTAATGAAATAGGCGGTTTTCGTGTTGGTTTTGAAGGTTCCCAGGATTATGATTTAGCTTTAAGACTTACAGAAAAAACTACTAATATTTTCCATATTCCCAGAATATTATATCATTGGCGTATTCACCCTAACTCTACTGCCAGCAACTTTAATAATAAAGACTATGCCACCGAAGCCGCATTAAAAGCCCTAGCAGAAGCATTACAAAGGCGAAATGAACCCGCAGAAATAAAACTAATTCGGGGCGGACATTCTATAGTTCGTTATCACATTCAAGATTATAGTAAAGTAACTGTAATTATTCCCACGAGAAACTTAGGAAATGTTCTCAATACCTGCTTAACTTCTATTTTTGAAAAAACCACCTATCCTAACTATGAAGTATTATTAATTGATAATGGCAGTACGGAACCCAGGGCTTTAGAAGTTATTGATAAGTGGAAAACTAAAGAACCAGATAGATTTAGATGCGAAGTTTACGATATTCCCTTTAACTATTCTAAACTAAATAATTACGGAGTAAGTAAAGCTAATGGCAAATATCTACTATTTTTAAATAATGATACAGAAGTGTTAACCCCCGACTGGATGACTGCAATGGTGGAACAAGCCCAAAGACCATCTATTGGGGCTATTGGGGCCTTATTACTTTACCCTGATAATACTATTCAACACGCAGGCGTAGTTATCGGCTTAGGTGGTGTAGCTTCCCACAGTCATAAACATTTCCCCGCCGATCATCCTGGTTATTTCTATCAAATTCAAACAGTTAATAACTATTCCGCAGTTACAGCAGCTTGTTTAATGTGTAGGCGGGAAGTATGCGAAGAAGTTGGCGGCTGGGAAGAAAGTTTACAAATTGCCTTCAATGATGTAGATTTTTGCCTAAAAATAATAGAAAAAGGCTACCGAAATATTTATTTACCCCACGTGGTATTATATCATTATGAATCTAAAAGTCGTGGCATAGAAGATACTCCAGAAAAATTAGCTAGATTTCAAGGTGAAATAGACTATATTCAAGCTAAATGGAAACATATTATCGACCACGATCCTTGCTATAATCCCCATCTTACCAGAGGCAAAGAAGATTATAGTATTAGGATATAAATATAAATGAAATTTTTGTCAATAACATCAACATCAACTAATTATGATAAATTATGGTAAAACTCAGCTTAAATTCTTGGCAAAGCGTTTACTTAGCGAACAAATATTTAATCAGTTTAAATTTAGTCTAAAAAGTCGAAATATGTATCCCCAACCTTTTTCCTACTGCATAGATTATCCTAAAGCTAACGAAGATATTACTAACCCCTATCTAATTGTGAGTGGTTGGATTACTTCTGATCAAGGTAATGTAATTGAAAAGCCTATACTTAGCAATGGCGATAATTATTCCCAGCCTTTAAGCATAAATCATCGTCCAGATGTAAAAGCAGTTTTTCCTGATCGCTCTGTTTTGGGTTTTCAAGAAGGGCTGTCAGTTACTGATTTAATCAATGGAAATAATTGGCATATTGAATTTTATATCAACGGAGAAATTTATAGTTTTCCTATTAAATTTTCAATAGATACAAATTTATTGTCAAACATATCTAATATTAGTAAAAAGAAACTAGAGAAATTACAAAAAATCAAAAATATTCTGTCTTGTCCGATTTGCCAAAGCGAAAAATTACAAGAATCTGCTAATTTTCTCCTATGCGATAATTGTCGATCAGAATTTAATTTTAACCAAAATCATTATCATTTTCTCACGCAAAACTTAACAGAAATTGGTAATATTAAACCTACTGCTAACGTTTCTGCAAATGGCTATGATCCGAAGGCATTAGATATTATTAAGAAATATCCAGATGGTCTAATTCTTGATAACGGTTGTGGATTGAGAAATTTTTATTACGATAACGTCGTTAACTTTGAAATAGTTAACTATCCCACTACAGATGTTATTGGAATAGGGGAAAAATTACCCTTTAAATCAAATAGTTTTGATGCCGTGTTTTCCTTCGCAGTTTTAGAGCACGTTAGAAATCCTTTTGAATGTGCTAAAGAAATTATCAGAGTGCTGAAACCAGGAGGAATAATATATGTTGCTGTGCCTTTTTTACAGCCTTTTCATGGTTATCCAGACCATTATTATAATATGACAAGTAATGGTTTAAAAAATCTATTTGCCGAAAAATTACAAATTATAGAAGATGGTGTACCTTTATCGGGTGTTCCTATTTGGACTTTAAGCTGGTTTCTTAATTCTTATGTCCAAGGTTTACCACCATCCATAGCTGAAAAATTTAAAAATATGAAAGTATCGGAACTTATGGCAGATCCTATGAGTTGTCTCTATCAAGATTTTGTCCAGGAACTTAGTGCCGCAGCTAAGGAAGAGTTAGCCTGTGTTAATTATATTATTGCTACAAAAGTTTCTCAGTAAATTTAAGAATTTTGCTAAATGTTATTGCTAAATGCCATTGTTAATAACTGCTGGGGTAAGATAAATTTTATATATTGCTGGGCGGAGAAAACCGAATTAAATAGCTTAGGCGATCGCTTTTATGATAAAATATAACAGATTATCTGGAGTAAAAATAACAGATGCCAAATTTTCTGATTATTGGCACCCAAAAAGGTGGCACCACATCTTTATATAACTACCTTATCCAACACCCACAAATACTGGCTGCTAGTGCAAAGGAAGTACATTTTTTTGATTTTAATTTTTCTAAAGGCATTAACTGGTATCGATCGCAATTTCCCGCAATAGTCGATAACCAAAATACAATTACAGGCGAAGCTAGTCCTTATTATCTCTTTCATCCCCTGGTACCAGCACGAGTTTATCAACATTTTCCCCAATTAAAATTAATTGTTCTCCTGCGCGACCCCATTACCCGTGCTTTATCTCATTATTACCACGAAGTTAGGTTAGGTTTTGAAAATCTTTCTCTATCAGAAGCTATATCTAAAGAAGCCGAAAGAATGCAAGGAGAAATAGAAAAAATTATAGCCGATGAAAATTATTATAGTTATAATCATCAACATTATAGCTACCTATCTCGCGGTATTTATATAGAACAATTGCAACGCTGGCAAAAATATTTTCCATCCCAACAGTTTTTAATTATAAAAAGTGAAGATTTTTATGCAAATCCTGGGGCTATTGTCCAGGAAGTATTAAAATTTTTGGAATTACCCGATCGCCAATTTAATGAATATAAATCTTACAATGCCGGAGATTATCCCCGTAATATTAATCCAGAAATTTATAGTCAGTTAAAAACCTATTTTCAGCCGTATAATCAACAATTAGAAACCTATTTAGGTAAAAAAATTGATTGGTAATAAAAACTATGGTAAAAAATTAAACAATAGTAAATTATGGCAATAAATCCAGATTCTCGGAAAAATTGTAGACTTAATGAATATTTTGATAATATGCTGGAATAAATAAATAAAGCGTGGCCTGTCCCACCAATTAACTACTACCACAGTTTTTACCCTAAAATAGCCAAAAAATAGCTATATTTCTGTCAATATATCTTCACCTAACCATGCGAGTTTTATTCCTCCATCCTAACTTTCCCGCGCAATTCCGCCATGTAGCGGCAGTTTTAGGGAAAGATCCCAACAATCAAATAATTTTTGGTACAAAAAACGAAAATCCAGATTGGGTCATACCCGGAGTCCGCAAAGTATTATTTACACCGGGCCGAGACCCCTACCCAGGGACACATCATTACATTCGACCCTTAGAAAGTGCCGTTATATATGGGCAAGCTGTATTTAGAATGGCTGATCAGCTTAAGTCGGAAGGATTTATTCCAGATTTAATTTATGGACATTCTGGCTGGGGGCCGACATTATTTATCAAAGATGTTTTCCCCGATAGTCAACTAATGTGTTATTTTGAATGGTTTTATAATGCTCGTGGTGCTGATTCAGATTTTGACCCGGCGGAACCATTACAAATAGATGATATACCTCGCATTCGTATGAAAAATGCCAGTATATTAACTGATTTATATAGCTGTGATTGGGGTTTATCTCCTACCTATTGGCAAAAGTCACAATTTCCACCAGAATTTCACAATAAAATATCTGTCTTACATGATGGGGTAGATACAGAGTTTTTTAAACCTAATCCAGGGGCAAAATTAGTATTACCTAATCTGGATTTATCAGGAGTCGATGAAATTGTTACTTATGTATCGCGAGGATTAGAACCTTATCGCGGTTTTCCAGAGTTTATGGAGTCGATCGCCTATCTATTAGAGCGTCGCCCTAACTGTCATGTTGTAATTGTAGCTTCCGATCGCGTATGTTATGGCAAAAGCTTAGACAATGGCAAAACCTATAAACAATTAATGCTGGAAAAAATTCCCCTGGATATGTCGCGGGTACATTTTGTCGGCACTTTACCCTACGGTTTATATCTAAAAGTAATTCAAGCATCATCAGTTCATGTTTATTTAACTCGACCTTTTGTTTTATCTTGGTCAATGATTGAATCGATGTCAACCGGGTGTTTAGTAGTCGGTTCCGCTACTCCACCAATTCAAGAAGTTATCCAAGATGGTTATAATGGATTATTAGCTGATTTCTTTGCTCCTAAACAAATAGCCGATCGCATTGAAGAAGTCCTCAAACATCCTAACCGCATGGCACAAATACGCGCTAATGCTAGACAAACAGTTTTAGAGCGTTATTCCCACACAACATTACTACATCAACATATTCAAATAATGACCCAAGTAGCTAATCGTTTTTTACCGCCTGTAATAGACACATTAGGAGGTGCAGCCCAACCCGCTCTTAGTTCTGGACTATTCTCATAAAATTATCTGATAAGATATTATAAAATTATGGAAAATCAACCCGAAGGAATTGATTACGAAGGTGCTTGGGATACCTACGCTGCAAGCTGGCAAAAACAACATCCAGAATTGCAATATATTGGGGATGAATGGATTGGTAAAATGGCTGGTGCTGCTAATTCCCTAGAAGAATATCAAGCACTGATTGAAAGATTATATATTGCGCCATATATTACCAGTCAAGATACTGTTTTAGAAATAGGTATCGGTGGCGGACGTACCGCATCTATGTTATATAATCGTTGCGATCGCCTCATCTGTGCTGATATTTCAGCTAAGATGTTAGATGCTACCAGAAACCGCTTAGGCGATGATAAAGTAACCTATCTAAAATTAGATGGTTTAACCTTAGATGGTATTGAAACTGCATCAATAGATGTGTGTTTTTGCTATGATACAATGGTACATATAGAACCCAGGGATATTTTTAACTATTTAACTCGTATTCCGCCCTTAATGCGCGGTAAAAGATTGTGTGTTTTCCATCACACTAATTTACTCAGTGATTTGGGTTGGCAAAAGTTTTTAACTGAATGGGATAGAAACTTGCTGGGAAAAAGACATGGTTCGGCTTTTTCTGTGATGACAGATTCTATTATGGAAAAATTCTTAAATCACCTGAATTATGAGATAATTCTGAAGGATACTCAAAACGTTCCTCGCGATTGTGTTTGGGTTTGTCAAGCTCCCCCAGTCTAATAAAAATTATTTTTATTAGCAATTTACCAGCAAATAAAGAGATATATAACCATGATAAATACTGCTCAAAAACTGGCGATCGGTCTTCAATATCAGAATAGCAATAAATTATTACAGGCTCAAGAAATTTATCAGGAAATTTTACAACAAGAACCAAATCATGCCGAAGCATGGCACTGGTTAGGAGTTGTGGCTTATCAACAGAAAGAATATGTAAGCGCGATCGAGTATATTAACAAAGCTATTAAATTAGCTGTTCCCACTGCCCAATTTCTCAATAATCTCGGTATTGCCTATCGCGCTAATGGTCAGTATTCAGAAGCTATTAGTGCCTATAAACAAGCTTTAGCATTGGAACCTAATAATATAGATATTCAAAATAATTTAAATAGAGCTATTAAGAATTTAAATCAACTAAATAAAAATATTGACAATATTGATGAATCTCCGCAAAAATTAGCCGCATCTTATCTAGCGCAGGGCAATTTAACCGCAGCAATGGCAACTTGCCAGAAAGCTATTGAAATTAACCCAAATATACCAGAAAATTATAAAATCTTAGGAAATATATTTTTAAGACAAAATAAATATGAAGAAGCAAAAAATGCCTATATTAAAGCACTGAAAATAAATCCTAACTTCGCTGAAGTTCACGCTAACTTAGGCAGTGTAAATTATAAACAAGGAAAATTAGAAGCAAGTATAGAATGCT
>CAWUOF010000161.1:0-8394 GCA_963923765.1 uncultured bacterium
TGCGCTACAATCGGCAACTGCTATAGGTTACATCAACTTCGTCACCCCGTGAGCCTAAATATATAGAAAGAGCCAGAAAAATTAAGAATAAACCCACAAAAAATAGTCTAAGCTCAGGGCAAGTTTTTGGCTAGGAATATATGGGGAATCCTGGGCATATAGTGGTAAACTGTCTTAAAGACTATACTTAAATTCTCGCCAATATTAATAATAGAAATAAACGACTGTTTTATATCAAGTATTTCAAGGCTAAAAACAACATTCTGTCTTTATTATAGCTAGTTTGTCACCCCGGAGGAATTGTATTTTAAGATGATTTAATCTTAGAAAATTTTATTTAAGCTAATTGGGCGAGTAGCACTCGCCCTAATTATTTACTTACAAAAAATCAACTTACAAAAAAACAAATTACAAAAAACTAACTCACAAAAAACTAACTTACAAAACACCTTTAGAACTAGGAATTGCCCCAGCCCGACGAGGGTCAATTTCTACAGCCATCCGTAATGCACGGGCAAAAGCTTTGAAAGTAGCCTCAATAATATGATGGGAATTGATGCCATCTAGTTGTCTAATATGTAAAGTCATTTGACTATGATTTACTAAGGCAACAAAAAATTCTCGCACCAATTGAGTATCATAATTACCGACTCTTTGGGTAGGAATTTCTAAGCCGTAACTAAGGTGAGGACGCCCGGAAAAATCTAGGGATACTTGAATTAAAGCTTCATCTAAGGGTGCGATAAAATGACCAAAACGAACTATGCCTTTGCGATCGCCTAACGCCTTAGTTAATGCCTGCCCCAAGGTAATACCCACATCTTCGTTAGTGTGATGATCATCTATTTCTATATCCCCTTTAGCCTGCACATCTAAATCTATTAATCCATGAGAGGAAATTTGATTTATCATGTGGTCTAAAAAGGGAATACCAGTAGCGGCATGACAATTACCAACACCATCTAAATTTAGAGTAACTTGTACGTCTGTTTCTGAAGTTGTGCGGCTCACTGAAGCAGTTCTAGCTAAGTTTGCTATATTAGATAAAGAAGTTAGAGAGCGATCGCTTGTTTGCATAGTTTATATCTCACTTTTCCAAGGCAATATTGCGGGTATAAACCGCTATATATTTATTATTTGCCTACATTCCCATAATTTCGTAACCAGCATCTACATAAATAATCTGACCCGTAATACCAGAGGAAAGATCACTGCATAGAAAAGCAGCCGTATTACCTACTTCTATTTGAGTTACTGTACGACGGAGGGGAGCAACTTTTTCGACATGATGAATCATATCTAAAATTCCCCCAACAGCCGAAGAAGCTAAAGTCCGAATGGGACCAGCAGAAATAGCATTGACTCGGATATTTTGCGGCCCAAGTTCGGAGGCTAAATAACGGACATTCATTTCTAATGCTGCTTTAGCAATTCCCATAAGATTGTAATTAGGAATTACGCGGACTCCTCCTAAGTAGCTAAGAGTAACTATACTACCACCTTCCGTCATTAAAGGTTTGGCGGCGGCACATAGTTGGACCAGAGAGTAAGCACTAATTTCTAAAGATTGGGTAAAAACTGAGCGGGGAATGCTGCTGAAATCCCCCGATAATCCTTCTTTACTAGCAAAAGCCAGACAATGGATTAAAATATCTAGCTTGCCCCATTTTTCTTGAATTGTATCGAAGGTAGTTTTTATTTGTTCTTCGTTTTGTACGTCACAGGGTAAAAATAAACTGGGGTTTAAGGGTTCGACTAATTCTGCTACTTTTTTTTCAAAGCGTCCCTTTTCGTCTGGCAAGTAGGTAATACCGAGATTAGCACCTGCTTTATGTAATTGTTGGGCAATACCCCAAGCAATTGATTTGTTGTTGGCTATGCCCGTTACTAGGGCGTTTTTTCCTGTTAAGTCTAACATGGGATGTCCATTAGCTAAGATAATCTTACAATTCGATCGTTTTTTGCTAACCTATTTGGCAAGCAAAGGTACGACCAAACTTGAAGGGTAAAAACCAGGAGTAGTTCTTAAAAAATTATGTATCCATTAGTACAAAAAACCAGTGTGAAGTAAGATTAAGTGTTTTAAATTGTTTTAAAGTCAAGAATCTCTTACATTGGGCTAGTTATTGCTAGGATTTTTCAAAACAATCTCAGAAATTTATTTGCATAGATTTGTAATGCACCGCTTAAGGCAATAAATATGGTAACAACGCATGATAGACCACTAGCCACTGTGTTTCGACAAATAGGAAACGGGGCATTTCCCCCGGTGGTAGAAGTTTTTGAGCGGGGCAAAACTATCTTTTTTCCAGGAGATCCCGCTGAAAGGGTTTATTTTCTGCTTAAGGGCGCGGTTAAACTCTCCCGTGTTTATGAAGCAGGAGAAGAAATTACTGTCGCATTATTGCGAGAAAATAGCGTTTTTGGGGTGCTGTCTTTGGTGACAGGGCATCGATCGGATCGGTTTTATCACGCTGTTGCTTTTACTCCGGTAGAGTTGCTCTCAGTGCCGATCGAACAAGTGGAAAAAGCTCTTAAAGATGACCCAGAATTGTCTATGTTAATGTTACAGGGTCTTTCTTCTCGGATTTTACAAACCGAAATGATGATTGAAACATTGGCTCATAGAGATATGGGTTCTCGTCTGGTAAGTTTTTTATTGATTCTTTGTCGGGATTTTGGTGTTCCTAGTGGAGACGGTATCACTATTGATCTAAAATTATCCCATCAGGCGATCGCTGAGGCTATTGGTTCGACTAGGGTAACAGTTACTCGCTTACTCGGAGATCTCCGTCAAGAAAAAATGATCTCTATTCATAAGAAAAAAATTACTGTTCATAACCCGGTCGTTTTAAGTCAGCAATTTACTTAATTGATTGGCCTCCTAGTATGATTGTTTTGGTTAATGGGTATTGATTATAAAATATTTTCTAGTCAATACCTCAATAACCATAAATACAATATCTTGTTTTTATAATTTAATCTTTTAATTTCTTAAATTTTTAATAATCAGCATTAAACATAAATTAATCCCAAAATCGCTAATTGTAATGATTGTTTAATATTTATCCCTTTTGATTTAAAAATATCTGTTGTAAGTTATGAATTTAGGGTGATAATAGTTTTAAAACAATAGTAAAATTTTGGCAATATCTAGGGTCAGTAAATCAAGTTTGACGCTTAAATAAAAAATAATAGTGTAATATAGGATTAAGAATAAGTTGGGTAAAATATTATCTTCCCCGTTGCAAGAGAGCTTCTTGTCTGTCAAATACTATAAATGACCATAGGATATATTTTAATTTTAGCTATTTTGGTATTGGGGGGGGCGATCGCTACCATCGGCGATCGCCTGGGTACTCGCGTTGGTAAAGCTAGATTAAGTTTATTTAAACTGCGCCCCCGACAAACAGCAGTTTTAATTACTATATTTACCGGTTTAACTATTTCTGGTTCAACTTTAGGAATTTTATTTGCTACAAGTAAACCTCTTCGTCAAGGTATATTTGAATTTGATGAAATTCAAAAAAAATTGAGAAATGCCCGTAAAGATTTAGATAAAGCAACTGCGGAAAAAACCAATGTAGAAAATGAGTTAGCCCAGGCAAAAACTCAAAAAGCAACAGCGCAAATAAAATTAAATCAAATTAATCAATCTTTACAAACTACATCATTAAAATTAAATCAAGCTATTGCTAAACAAAAAAATACTGAAGATCGTTTTAATAAAACCCAAAGTCAGTTAAAGGAAACTGTTTTGCAAAAAGAATCTTTGCAATCAGAAATTAAAAAATTACAACAAGACCGAGAAAAATTATTAATAGAACAACAGCAAATTAAAGGGCAAATTGCCCAGCGCGATCGAGACATTGCCAAACAGACTAAAGAATTATATTTAGTTAATCAAGAATTAGCAAATAGACAAAAAGAAATTACTCAACAATACCAACAATTAAAAAATTTAGAGCAAGAAAAAATCCAACAGCAACAACAAATAACTCAGCTTAATCAACAACAAAATGATTTAAATAAACAACTGGAAAAAAGGAATAAACAATTAGGAGAAAGTAACCAACTCTTAGCTAAACAATCAGCCGAAATTATCAAACGCGATCAAGAATTACAAGAACGAGAAAAATTACTCAAATCCTTAGCTAAACAACAGCTTGAATTAGAAAATCAACAGAGTTATTTAAAACGCGAAATACAAATGCTGGAAGGAGATTTTAAAGAGTTAAGATTAGGTAATGTTGCCCTGCGGCGGGGTCAAGTTTTGGCCTCTGGAGTAGTTCGTATTCTCAATCCTAAAGTAGCCCGTAATGCTGTAGATCAACTTTTGCAACAAGCAAATCAAACTGCTATTAAACTTACTCAGCCACCCAAGAATAATATTAATGAGCAGATAATTCAAATCACCAATGTAGAAGTAGATCAACTTATTGGTAAAATAGATGATGGTCAAGATTATATCATACGAATTTTGGCTGCTGCTAATTATTTAAAAGGAGAAACTAGAGTACAGGTTTTTGCAGATGCAGCTATTAATAAAGCAGTTTTTCAAGCAGGAGAAATACTTGCTACTACTTCTGTAGATCCTACAACTATGACGCCTGACCAAATGCAACAAAGAATAGATCAGTTAATAGTTGCTTCTAATTTTCGCGCTCGTGGTGTGGGTATTTTGGATAATTCCCTACAAATTGGTGATGGTCGAGTTATTACTATTATGAATTTTTTAGAGCAATTAAAAAATCAAAAAGAAAAAATAGATGTGCAAGCGATTGTTTCTGAGGTAGCTTATACTTCTGGCCCTTTAAAATTACAATTAGTAGCTATTCAAAATGGACAAATTATTTTTCGCACGTAATTTATATTTTAAATTTAAGATTTTGGATTTTAAAAAGTGATAAAAATTAAACTTAGTTTAGGTTGAATAAATTTCTATGTTTTTAGGTTTTGATCCAGGTAAAGATAAATGCGGTGTAGCCGTGATGGGAAGCGATCGCTATGTGCATTATCATCAAGTTGTTTCCTCAGTAGAAGTTTTGACTACTATTAACTCTTTATGTCAAAAATATTCTATTGATGTAGTGATAATGGGGAATCAAACTACATCGAAGATATGGGAAAAACAATTAATTGATGTTTTGCCGAATGGGGTAAAAATTGTTAAGGTAAATGAGCGTTATAGTAGTTTAGAAGCTCGCGATCGCTATTGGCAAATGTATCCACCTAAAGGTTTATCTTTACTAATTCCCCAAGGTATGCGCGTGCCACCTCGTCCAGTTGATGATATTGTCGCGATCGTTTTAATAGAAAGATGGCTAATGGCTAATCAATAATAGATATTTACCTTGGTTAACCAATAAAAACTAGCCATTATTTATAATTTTGCTCTAATAGTAAAAGAGTAATCACTACCCGGTTCTAGTTGATAGTCCCATTTTTCTAAAAAGCGACCTAATGGCTCTTGAATTAAAGCGCGTCCCCTGGCAGGTTCGATCGCTAATAAACCTTCTTTAAAATTCCAGCGAAACTGCCATTCAAACTCACTAGCTTTTACTTCACCTTCTAGTTTACCTTCCTGCCAAGATTGTCCAGTAATTTTGACAAATGCAGTGGTTTCAGGTCGATATTTTCTACTCACCCTTTCGCTTCCACATTTACTTTTTGATTTGTTGGCGAAACGCTGCGACTATTGTAGAGACTCATTGCCTTTTCTACACCATCTTTCAAGCTCATTTCTACAGCATTAACTGTTAGTTTTAGCACTTCAGACATTAACTCAGTTTCTGCTGGGGAAAATTTGCCTAATACGTGGGAAATAGTGTTTTTATCTCCGTTATTGTTAAGATTTTTAGGCGAATCTATGCCTATTCGCAAGCGGGGAAAATTTTGGGTACTCAGATGGGCTATCGTTGATTTCATGCCATTATGTCCCCCAGCAGAACCAGATAGCCGCATCCGCAGTTTACCTAATGGTAAATCCATATCATCATAAATTACCAGGACTGATTCTGGGGGTAGCTTAAACCAATCTATTACCGCTCTAATAGACTCGCCCGATCGATTCATATAGGTTAACGGTTTAAGCAAGCGAATTTTGTTACCTTTTGGCGGTTTTCCTTCCCCAAATAATCCTTGAAATTTACGATTTTCTGCTAAGGATATTTGCCAGGAATTAGCAAGAGCATCAACGGCAGCAAAACCTATATTGTGCCTAGTTTGCTCATATTTAGGTTCTGGATTTCCCAATCCTACAATTAATTGGGGAATTACTAATGCTGATGATGCTTTAGCTTCTGTCATAGTGATATAGAAATTCGCGGTATTATTGATAAATTATTGTTTATTTACTTTTCACTGTTTTCTGGCAGTGTAGCAGCTAATTTTTCTCCGGTTGTTGTCGAGGTATTTTTGGGGGTTTGTTCTAGCTGTGTGACTTCTCGCTTAAATTCTGATTCAAATTCTCGGGAAGCTTCCTGAAAACCGCGAATTGCTTTACCCATACTGCGACCGATTTCTGGTAATTTTTTTGGGCCAAATATTAAAAGAGCGATGACTAAAATTACCGCCATTTCCGGTAAGCCAATACCAAAAAAATTCATAATTTTTCTCTCCTGTGGTAGCTTTCTTTAATTGTACGGATGCGATCGCGCTTTTCTTCCCTATTGGGTAAAAAATCTCAGGTTATTAATTAGCATACAGCGAACAAAAAAACCCGGCATAACCGGGAATATATAATGCTGATTTAATTTTTGTCGCGACCGCATACTAGCGGCCTAAGTTTCTCCAGTCTACTTGAACTCCTTCTATTAGCAAAGAGGAGTTATAAACTTGCAGAATAATCAGCAAGAATACGAAAAATAACAGCATAAAGCCGGCCATTACTGGGGTGGTTCCCCAGCCTGGGGCGACTTTACCATATTCAGAATTTAAGGGCCGAAGAACGTTGCCTAACCAAGTACGTTGTGCCATAGGTCAATTATGAGAATTAAGTCCAGTGTTTTGTTACTTTTTTTGACATTTCCTATAGCTTAAACTATAGGATTCCTGTTTTTTTGAGTGCTTTTGCCCGTTAAAGTCTCCTTTAGCTGGCATTAGTTCTCTTTTCAGGCTCGTTTCCGCGTGCCGCACGGTTAACGCGCACTAGGGCGTGGTTTATCCAGATTTGTATTCGTAGATAGTAGCACGCAAATACGCGCTTTTATCTCTTTTTGTTAAGAATTAAGCGGCCATTATATTTTGTTCTTCTATGGGATATACTATAATAAAGTTCACAAAAATTTACGAAATTTATGGAATCATCCTCTGTTCTGATCATTAGCATTGCTGCTGTTCTTATTGCTATCACTGGATTTACTATTTATATCTCTTTTGGGCCGCCTTCTCGCCAGTTAGCAGATCCCTTTGATGACCACGAAGATTAATAATGGCCATATTAACTTTACATTGTTGGCGTTTGACTGTTTTAGGTGGAACGCTATTTTTTTGGGCATAAAGCATATATTCTATGCTATATGCCCCTTATTATTTAATTTAATTTAAATTGCTTTTCTACCGCAGTTACTAAAGCCGATCGCGGTAGAAAACGAGATATATTAGCGATAATTTGATTAGGTAAACCTCCTGTTACTATATTAGAGCGATTTTGTGCTAAAGCTTGCAGAGCATCTATTACTACTTCTTTAGCTGGAGTCATCTTGTTTGTGCCGTTATTTGCCATTGATAGGGGAAATTCAGCCACATTGAAAAAGTTACTTTCTGTGGGGCCAGGACAAACAGCAATCACTTTAATTCCACTGTCTTTATTTTCTGCCCAAATTGCTTCGCTAAAACTCAAAACAAATGCTTTTGTTGCAGCATAAACTGATAGATAAGGTAGGGGTTGAAAAGCGGCGATCGAGGCTACATTGATAATACTTCCTGATTTACGTTTCCGCATTTCTTGGATAAATAAATGGGTGATTTCAACTAAAACAGTGATATTTAGTTGAATCATATCTACTTGTTTTTCTCGCGGGCGATCGGCAAAACTACCATAATCACCAAAACCCGCATTATTAATTAACAGATCAATGTTTAACCCTCTTTGGCTAACAGCATTAAAAACAGCCATTGCTGCATGAGGTTTTGTTAAGTCTTGTACAAAAACATCTGCCTGTATTTGATATTCTTGCTGTAATTGATTAGCTAACTCTTGCAGTTTTGTTTCGGAACGAGCAATCAAAACTAAGTTATATTGACGTTTTGCCAATTCTTCGGCAAAAGCGGCACCAATTCCAGAGGAAGCACCAGTAATTAACGCTGTTGGCATATATGATTTATCAGAGATTATGGAACATGAGTGTTTAACGGGTGCATTTCCTATTTGTAAAAGAATAATATTTTGAC
>CAWUOF010000162.1:0-8348 GCA_963923765.1 uncultured bacterium
GAATGAAAATAGTAGATTAAGACATTACTTGGCGCGATTGCACCGGAAAACACTAGGTTATTCTAAATCTGAACAAATGCTGAGATATTCAATTCGATTAGTAATTTACTACCTAAAATTTGGAGATGTTCCAAAGTTTGATTTAAACCATAGAAATTATGGATTTTGTCAGTGATCGCTTTTTCGGCTCATCATCCTATAATTCAGCAACGCCATATTTTAAATATTTAAGAATTATTTAAAATTCAATTGTACAATTATGTGATTATTTTTTATTGAGTAAAGTAAAGTTTTATCAAGAAAATTAACAATATATTTAAGATTTTATATATTTACTCAAAAAAAGATAATATAAATATCTGAAAAAAATGATATTCTTTAAAAAAGAGTTCAGAAGTATTTTAATTATGGGTTGGTTACAAAGATTATTTGGCTTAGAACATCCACCAGAAGAACAACTAGCTCAATCAATGAATACAGTAGTTGAAGAAGCAGCACAAAATAATGATGAAGACATACCCCTAGAAAGAATCGGGCTAAGTGGCGAGTATGATCAAAGTGGTTTAGCTAAACGAGTAGCTTATGCTTTTGATCAATATGTAGATACTGCCGATCTCCATAGCCTTTGGGTAGCTCAAACCGGTAATATTGTTGTCCTCAAAGGCGAGGTTCCCTCTCAAGAACTTCTCGATCGTGCAGTGGAAATTGCCTATGAAGTTAAAGGTTGTAAAGAAGTTGATACTGATCAAGTTACAATTGAGGAGTAAATTTTCATCAAAAAATATTGGTTTATCGGTGATTTTTGATATTTTTCTGCTTTATATTTTTCTGTTACCCAAATATAAAAGCATTTTGTCAATTAAAACCCGATATCACCATTAAATATTTATCAAGAATTTTAGCAAGGGGCTGGCCATCAGCCTCTTTTTATTCTTCCTTGCCTAGCTGTTTTTTGTTATCTATTATCAATAAAAAAATATAGGATGGATTAACTATCAAAAATGCGCCGATAGTAACCATCCTATTATTAATACTAACCAGTGGCAAATCTGAACAGTTTAAACCTAGTTTAGAGATTGGAGATAACACCTATAAGGCCATGACCAGTAAAAGCTTCTAAAACTAACAAAGAAACAAATCCAATCATAGCTAAACGACCGTTAAGTTTCTCTGCATATTCAGTAAAACCAGTGCGGCTATTTTCTTCTACATACATTTTTGGCTCAACCGCAAAGTTATTTGCTAAACCGCGCTCATCTATATAAGTAGTATTTTTCATGGTTATTTTCTTTTTTTTGGTTTTGTTTCTTGTGTTAACTAATGTAACAACTATGTAAATAAATGTAAAGATATGTAAATTTATGTAAATTTTTTATATATAAATTTTAATTATTAATTAGAACACATACCAGCTATAAATCAAGGTTTTTTTCGATATAAATCTATGTATCTATTAAATACAATAGATTTTAAATGATAAAAACAATCTAAATAACCTGATTATTTGTAAAACAAAGTTGATAAATATAATTAAGTTTTATATTAAAAATATTACAAAATGCTTAAAATAAAATTTACTAAGGGTGTAAACACATCTGGCCATAAACTTTAAATTATAAAAAACCAAGAAAATTATCTATGGAAAGAATCCTAGAACCGGAAGTAATGGACACTTGGGAAGAGGCGATCGCCTACGATGCAATGGACTTTGCGGAAGTAAATACTCTATTTGCACAACAAGCCCTAGCATTAGGCCCAAATGCGGGAACCATACTAGATGTAGGGACAGGAACAGCCCGCATACCCATTTTGATTGGCCAACAGCGTCCGGAATGGCAGATAACCGCGATCGATCTAGCCGAAAATATGTTAAAAATTGCCAGGGAAAATGTAAAAAAAGCTGGTTTACAACACCAAATTTGTTTAGAAATAGTAGATGCCAAGCAAATGCCTTATCAAAACGGGCAATTTGATTTCGTAATTTCTAATAGTATCGTTCACCATTTACCCGAACCTTTACCATTTTTCCAGGAACTTAAAAGAATTCTCAAACCCAATGGCGGTATTTTTCTTAGAGATTTATTACGCCCGATCGATATAGCAACAATGAATAAATTAGTAGATAACATTGGGCTTGAATATGACCAACAGCAAAAAAAACTATTTCGAGATTCTTTAAACGCTGCTTTTACCTTAGAAGAAATTACAGAAATTATCGAAAAAGCCGGAGTAGAAAATATCAAAATTTATCAATCATCCGATCGCCATTGGACTGCCGAAAAAGCCTGGGTAAACGACACAAAAAATGGCTAATTGCTAACTAATTTAATTTTCCCAGCAATTAGCCATCAGCCATTTAACTTATTTTACGGGTAAATAACCTTTTTACCCGTTATCCATTAACTCATAGTTAATAGCTCTTTGGTCGGTTTTGGAATAGGGGGGATATTTTCACGATAGTGAGCATCTACCCAGCAGCGCGGCAAGGGTTCTTCTGAAGGAAATACTAACTCTGATTTACGATAGTTTTCCGGTTCTTGCATTTCTTCGCCAACATGGGAACGTGCAACAATTTCTATTGTGCAAGGATCAAAGAGAGTATCTAGGGTGACGACTTCTACTAAATCCCCTGTTAGTTTATATTTTAAGAACATAATATAACTCTCCTAGAAACTGATTACAAACGGCTGAACGTCTACTCCTCAACACCAATGGAGATACTTGATATATTCCAGCTAGTTTTTGCTGATTAATTGCTTTGCCGCTAGAGATATCAGAAAATATTTTGCCCTTACCATTTTTACGGATTTCCAAGATGTCTTAATTATACTTCCATATTTTAATTTTGTAAAGTATTGCAGCCATTTAATCTAAAATATTAGGGATAAAATAATACATTTAATTGCTAGTAAAAAAACTTATGCTAAAAAGCTATAACAGACAACTGAGCATCATAAATATTTTCTTAAATGTGCAGAAATTATCCACTTTAATTTTGTTATTTCCCCAATAGCCAAAAACCTATACAGTCATTAATTATAGAAATCACTTTTTTATGGAAATATAGGCGATCGCTTCATGGAAAAAATAACTACCATCAAAAATTAATTAGATGTTTATTCAGGTGCATCATATTTTTAAACCCTGATTATATAGCTCAAATATCCAGTCTGACGTACCCTATCAATTAATTTTAGTGGGACAAGAACTTTGTTGTATTTGATAGTCGCTTAGGGGGTGACACCCCTCATGGTAAAGACACCCTGGCGGAAAAATAACTGATGATTAATAATGGGATGAATTGCTAAAATAAATTAAATTTCAACAAAACTAGGCCAGCAACAGGTTACAATGCCAAAAATGGATCAACAAGCTTTTGATGCATCCTTTTCAGGAATAAAAATATATTTTCAGGTGTTGTAATGCTAAACTTTCCCCAGTCATCCCTGGCTATATACCTGCCCCCTTTAGAAACTTTGACCACCGTTGATTATGTGGTGACGGGTTTAACTATACTGGTAACAGCTATCTTTTTTTGGCAAGCTTGGGTAGCGTGGAAAGCAGTAAGTAAATAGCCAGCCAATAACTAGATATAAAGTCGATCGTCATATCTAGCCTAAGTTTTTCCTCACAAGTGATTTATCAGGGTGCTATATACAATAAAGTTTAGGGGCTATAGATTTATCTGATAGCCCCTAAATTTTTGCCAAAACCTAAAAAATTTATTAAACTTTAAGCCGAGTAATATAAGCCCAGAGACTATAATCACGATTTAGCCAACCTTGATAAAATACAACCTGACTCGGATCCTGTATTACCCGTTTATAACGATATTGCAATCTACCATTAATAATTTTCAAAGCCGTATTTCTATTATTATTAGTTTTGAGAGATTGCAACGTTACATTATCAAAAACACCCGTCCCAGGTAAACCTAAAGCTTCCTGCAAAAACCGGATCGAACCAGATTTACCAAAATTAACAGCCGTATCAAACATAACAACAGCTAAAGTAGGATGCATACCACTAGCACCACTAGCATCCCAATATTCTTGATAAATTTGAATTAACTCAGCATTAGATATTAAACTAACATTCTGAGGAGTAAGTCCATAGTTAGCACGGAAGCGATCGTACTCCCCTTGGGTAATTCCCCGATAGGTTCTACCCCCTCGATCTGCTGGATGATTGCTATATCCTCCCTCCCAATATAGGGTAAAAGCCAAAGCAGCTTCAAAAATTGTATAACCTCGCGTTGGTGTAGCAGCTAAACTGCTACCCGCAGAAATAAAAGGGCTTGTAAGAGAAAGTAAGAGAAAACCTAAAACTAGTTTAGGTTGTAGATTTTTCTGAATTTGGCCTTTAGCCCAATGCTTCCAACTCATACTGTACCTGGTTTATCAACTATTTTATTCAACTGTTGCTCATCCTCACTGGAGGAATTTAGCTGGGTACTCGTAGGATAGATATTTTATTTAACTATTTTTGATAAAAATCAATCCTATTTACATTCCCACTGATGTTTCTATGGTTTACCGCTAACACATTGAAGTTTATCAGAGTTTAATAAAAATAAATTAAGTAATTCTGCGATATTTTCAATGTTGATTATAAATTGTTACACAGGAATGATGGGTGAAAGTCAGCATACCTTATACCCCTCAGTCCATGCAAAAATGCCATTAATCCAAAAATAATTTTTTTTTCTTTCTAAAAATAGAAAATCCGTAAAATTTTTTCTAATAAAAATTAAAATTTTCACTTGCAGATACTATGCAACTATTAAACCCAGATTACTTAAATTTTCCGGAAAATTTAAAATTTAATTTATATTTTATATATTTTTATTTGATAAAAAAGTATCTTAGTTTGATAAAAATTCGCAAAAATTAAGCATAATACAGCAAACTTAAACTAGAAAAGCTTTTCTTCCCTTTTCCCTCTCAATATCAGCGCTTAACAGCCAATCAAAGGTTTTTACCAATACCCAATTCCCTGTTCCCTTGTATAGTTACACATAAAAAATATACATAATATGGAGTATAATGTTATTAACCACAAGTTAATGTTTATGGTATTGCACCATGAAAATAATAATTAATAAATTTGTATGTAGTTTTACAATACCTACAGTAGTAGCACTAGCAGCAAATTTTTTCTGGTCATCACCAATATTAGCAAGAGACCAACCACAGGTAATTAATGGGTTATCTTATCCTACTGGTGCCGAAAGATTTTTTAAAGAAGGGCGCATCAAGTTCGATCGAGAAATTGAAATTTTGCTACAAAAACGCCTTACGGCTGCGGGAAATATTCTCAAAGCTATTAACGAAAAACGCATACAAGAAGAATTATTAAATGAAGAAATGGGACAGCGATCGCCTAATGATAATAAAAATCCCGCACAAAATCTTAAATAGTTTCAAATCTAATTTAAAATTAGCTAAACCAACAAATTAAGCCACAAATGTCTAACCATAACCCTCACCAAAAAATTGATAACCTAGAAGAATGGCATTTTAATATAAATATGGCTAACCGTAATAATATTTTTTGCCATTGTCGTCGCTGTCATGCTGAATGGGTAGATTCTGATTTTGAGGCGATTTGTAATTGCGGCAGTAAAGATGTTGAGCATATTTCCTGTTGGCAATTTCCTGATGATTAATTTTCCATCATCAATAACATAATTTTACCATAGTTTATTTTCCTACATTATAACCTGTTATAATGTAATTTATCTTGGGATAAAACCCTAGGATAATAAGTTATAAACATCAGTTATAAACATCAGTTATAAACATCAGTTATAAACATCAGTTATAAACATAGGAAAAATTAACGTTGTCGTTGATATTGTCCGATAATTTCCGCAGTAGCAAGCTGATGACCTGCCATTGCTTTTAATAGCTCATCTTTAGTGGCACCCGGTTTTAATTGTAATTTGCGATCGAGCGCATAAAGTTTAAAAAAGTAACGATGGGTACCCCTGGGCGGACATGGGCCGCCATAACCAATTTTCCCAAAATCATTTTTTCCCTGTATTCCTCCTATCGATAATTCCTGTTGCTTAGGAATAGCTTCTATTAATTGTCGGCTTTCTGGGGGAATGTTATATAAAACCCAATGTACAAAAGTTCCCATTGGCGCGTCTGGGTCATCACAAATAAGAGCAAAACTTTGGGTATTTTCTGGCACTTCATCCCAAATTAAAGGCGGAGAAATATCTTGTTTATCGCAAGTATATTTAGAGGGAATTAAATCATTTGCTGTAAAAGCTGTGCTTTCTAATTTCATAAGTTTTACCCCTATATTTTTATTAATAGATTTAGTTTGGGTAAAATAGCAGGCTGTTAGGAACACTAGCATTATTAATACTAACAGAGTTAAGTTGAAAATATTGCCCGGTTTTAACATTTTTTTACCCATTTTGCCAAGAAGATTTACCATAAAATATAAGGTGTAATATCCATACCAGCATTTTGCTAAATAATTTGGCAAAATTACCATAATAGGAGAGAAAAACCATGAAAATTTCTGTGGAATCTATTTATACTTGGTATCGAGATATCATCCGTAACCCTAAATATCGCTGGTGGATTATTCTCGGTTCTTTACTGTATGTATTGAGTCCGATCGATATTGCCCCAGATTTTATTCCGATCGCTGGCCAAGTTGACGATATCGTAATTTTAACTTTACTAGTTTCCGAAGTATCCCAATTGCTGATTGAAAAAGTAAAAGCCCGTAAAGTTGGGCAGTCTACTACAGTTACCAACACCTCCAACGAGACAAACACCAACCAAGATACTGTAGATGTTAAAGCAGTTTCTCTGGAATAATACCTAAAAAATAGGGGTCATTGTGACCCCTATCTTGAAAATTAATATATTTTTTGTTGTGGAATTAGACAGTATTAACGAAACATACTGCTAACAGAACTATCTTCGTGAACTCGCCAAATAGTTTCTCCCAGTAAATTAGCCACTGAAAGAACAGTGAGTTGTGGAAAATGATTTTCTGGCAGTACGGGAATAGTATTAGTAACAATTACTTCCTCGAACACACCACTCGAGAGGCGGGAAATAGCTGGGGGAGAAAAAACCGCATGGGTAGCACAGGCGTAAACTTGACGAGCTCCTTCTTTACGCAATAATCTTGCTCCTTCCACGATCGTACCGCCAGTATCGATCATATCGTCCACCAACACAGCAGTTTTGCCTTTCACATCACCGATAACATTCATAACTTCAGCGACATTATGGGCTTGTCGGCGTTTATCGATAATAGCCAAAGGAGCATCATTTAATTTTTTCGCAAACGCTCTCGCCCTAGCAACTCCACCAACATCAGGAGAAACGACTACTATATCCGATAGTTGTTTACTAATCAGATAATCTAGGATTACTGGCGACCCATATACATGATCAAAAGGAATATCAAAATAGCCTTGGATTTGGGCTGAGTGCAAATCCATAGCTAAAACACGACTGGCTCCGGATTTAGTGATTAAATTAGCCACTAATTTAGCGGTAATCGACTCCCGTCCGGCAGTCTTGCGGTCTGCCCTTGCGTAGCCATAATAAGGAATTACTGCTGTAATTTGCCGCGCCGATGCACGACGACAGGCATCAATCATAATCAACAATTCCATCAGGTGATCGTTGACTGGGCAGCAACTAGGCTGAATGAGATAAACATCACAGCCGCGAATAGATTCCTGAATCTGAATGTAAATTTCTCCATCCGCAAACCGCTTCCGCACCATCGGGCCTAAATCCATACCCAGGTAGCGAGCAACTTCCTGAGCAAGAGGAATGTTAGCGGAGCCGGAAAACAGCCGCAAGCGGTTGTCCTCAGTTAGCGGTGGTAAAGTAGGCTGAATTGTTAAAGTAGCAGAACGGATCACGTTAGCCCCTCGAAGCGCGTTCATTCATGGAAATATTATCATCCCAATCTCTTAACTTCTTACACCATTTTACAGATTTATTTATAAGTTTTGAAATTAATTGCTAAAAAACATTACATTAATTGCATTGGTGGTAATTTTTGTCAAGAGATACATGGGTGAGTCGATCGAGATTTAGCTTTTTCCGCCTCATATCTGAGCAATTTGTCAGTACAACCACGTAAACAGCAGTAAAACTCATCAATCCTACCCATATTTGATCTTTAAGTAAATTAGTATGTCAAATACTGTTCAAAAATCATAAAAATCTTATAAAAGTTTAATTTTTATCCCTTAACCATTTTTCCATTATATTTTTAAATAAATTCTTAATAATTTCCGAAATTCTATACTTATAAATGATCAATAAAAATTATTGAATTCCCCATTCCCCCCTACC
>CAWUOF010000163.1:0-8329 GCA_963923765.1 uncultured bacterium
TTAATAAGCATATAATTCAGGATGATTACTATTTTTATCATCTCAAAATTCGATCGTATTCTCTATTTCTGCTTACATGAAAAGGCGATCGCTTTTTGTTATACTTACAAGGCGATCGCTTTTATTATTGATATAACTACAGCTTAGAGTCGGTTAACAGTCGTTTAAACTCAATAATAACATTGCTGTTACTGTTATTATTCAGGTTAGGTGATAATGGGTTAGTTTAGGTTGGCAGCCGCCCAGATAATAAATGCTATTTCTCTGACAAGATGCGAAAATTTGTCGAGTATTTCCTGATAAAATGGGTTTTGCAGCTAAAAAGTTATCAAATACAAGTTAGTTTAAATATTAAAATAGGGTGCAATTTATTGATAGAAAAATCTTGGTTAATTTATGCATTAGGGGGTGGGTGGGGGCATTTAAATCGCGCCTTATCCCTGGGTAGAATTGCCGCCAAAAATCGAACAGTTACAATTATTTGTAATAGTCCTTATTTGGAATATTTATTATCTGCACAAACAGAAAAATATGATATTTTACCAAAAATAGAAGGTTGTTATATTGAGTTTATTTCCCCTAGAGATAACTTAAATATTACTCGCGATCGCATCCAGAAAATTTTGAGCGATCGCCAATACCAATGTTTAATTATAGATACCTTTCCGAGAGGCTTAGGCGGTGAATTAGTTGATATATTACCAAAAATAACAGCTAAAAAAATTTTAGTTCATCGCGATATTAAACCGGATTATATTAGGGCAAAACAATTACAAAATTTTGTCGAAAACTATTTTGATTTAATATTAATACCTGGAGAAATCGGAAAATTACCCTTTTCCCACTTACCCCAGGTAAAATATACCTCACCTTGGCTAATTCGCTGTGATAATGAATTACCAAAATTACTAGAATCTTACTTATTATTAAATATAAAATCAGAAGAAATGACTTTATCACAATCAGCAAAAATAGTAATAATTTCTAGTAGTGGAAAAGCCGAAGAATTAAAATATTATGGAAAATTAACCCAGATTTTAGCCGAAAAATTTACTAATATAATCTTCCGATGTTTAGCAGCAGAATGTCCCGAAAATTGCCCCAGGGAATTATGGTTATTTCATTGGCCAGGTATAGAATGTTTATTAGCAGCAGATTTAGTTATTGCAGGGGCGGGATATAACACTATGTATGAGTGTTTAGCCTTGGGAATACCTTTATTAGCAATGCCATTTAAAAGAATGTACGATCGCCAAGAATTAAGAATAGAGAAATGTCAAAAATTAGGAAAGGTGGAAAAAATAGAAAATATAGAAACAGTAATTAATGGTATAGAAAAATATTTAAAATTAAATTATCAGCAAAAGCCTGTAATAAAATTTATAAATGGTGCGATCGAAGCCGTTAAATTAATAGAAAAAACCCTAGAATCTTAATTAAAGCCCAGCATTAAAAAACCAGGTTTTTTAAAACCTGGTTTATAATTCGCCAAAACTAGAATAAATCATTGGGAACGAAAACTTACAGGGAAAAAAATTAACGGCGTAAAAGAGGACGAATAAATAAATATCCAGTACCAAAAGCCACAGTAATAATTAAAACAACAATCAAAAGTATTTGCCAATTACCAAAACTTGTAGAAGCCTTAGATTTTTGATTACGACGATAGCGATTTTCCGAATGTTCTATAAATAACTTTTCAGACTTTCGAGAAACAAAAGGATTTGCAGAGGCAGCATTAGAATCACCATTAAAATCGATCGCCTGTGGTGAGGATAATTCCGAATTATAATTAGAGAATGTAGGGGATGAAGAGTAATTTTCTTCTGGGGCATTCTGGGATTGCCAAACACTAGCTACCTGCTGGATGCGGAGGGCCGACTTCACAATATTATCAATTTCCAAGCGTAACTGTTGATTTTCCGTTACTAATTGTTGATTTTGCGCGACAATTTCTTGATTTTGCAAATTGATAGAATCCAACATTGCCTGAGTTGCTTGCAATTCTGCTGCCAACTCACGGTAAACTGAAATAGGTACAGAGGGAGAATAGGTGTTAGCCCCATTTAAGGGAGATTGGTCAGGAACATTACTATTTTTCATGGTTTCTTAGATTTAACTTATTTTTACAGTTAGCACAGCTTTAGGCAAAAATCCTTTTCAGGGTCTACCGTTAGAAATCTCTCAAGCTAAATAGTATTACAACAAGTCCAGTACAATTCGTCAAGAAATTTATTATAAAATTTATAAGTATAATTACAACAAAAAATATGAATCAACCCAGCAATCAGACCCCGACTTTTTCCGAGTCTAACCCAGAAATGAATAACACCGAGATGAAATACGGCGAAAGAAATATCGCGGAAGGGCAATTAATTACATTTCCTAACCCACGCATCGGACGACGTTATGAGATAGATATTTCTTTACCAGAGTTTACTTGTAAATGTCCCTTTTCAGGATATCCTGATTTTGCCACTATATATATTAACTATGTTCCTGATGAAAAAGTAGTAGAACTAAAAGCGCTAAAACTGTATATTAACAGTTATCGCGATCGCTACATTTCCCATGAAGAATCAGTTAACCAAATCCTAGATGATTTTATTGCCGCTTGTAACCCCTTAGAAGTCACCATCAAAGGCGATTTTACACCTCGTGGCAACGTTCACACCGTGATTAAAGCATATCATCAAAAACCCAAACCATAACTTAACCTAAAATCAATAGGGTACGCAAAAAAATCTTTGCGTACCTTGGCGTTAACCTTTGCGCCCTTTGCGTTTCCAAAAAACACCCTAAAAACTACCCGCCAAAACTTGATTTTGTTCAGGCTTTTCTAAAGAGTTTAAAATATCAATAACCTCCTTTTCAAAAGCTACCTGTGCCCGGTTAGTACGTCCCCCAACATAAAACTTGCCATCTTTTTCTAAAGCCCAGATTTGCGAATGGGAAAAATAGCTCATTATTACTCCCAACATTAACAAACCAAAACCAGTATAAACAATGGGAATACCTGGATCTATTTTAATTTGTAAACCAGTACTACCAATAACTTGTAAAACTTGTAGAGATATTCCATTAACATCAATAGACATACCCTCGCGGACTGTACCAGCCAGTTTACCTGTATCATCATAAACTAATACAGTGCCTTGCATATCTTTAGCTAGTAAAGAAACGCCACTACTTAAATCTGGTTTAGTCGGAATCCAAGTACCCCAAATCCGCCCTTGTCCGGCTGTATCTAAGGGTGCCATTGATAACTGAAAAATCGGGCTGTTATTAATTTTAACTTGGACGCTGGATATTGACCAATCTGTTTGATAAAAAGTTACTCCTTGATACCGTAAAGGATGGTTAACATAGATTTTTTCTTGTTTAACTTCCTGGTTTTTACTGTCTAAAACCGACATATCAGAGTAAAATTGATCTATGTTTCCTTCCGGAGTGTAATCAATCCAAAAACGATTAACTTTAACTGACAAATTTTTTATTACTTGTGACCTTGCCCAAGGACCAGCATCGATAATATTTTTAACTTGAAATGTGTTGCCACTAGGAATTAATTCTTGGGCGACTAACCCAGTCATGCTTCCCCAAATTGAACCAGCTAAAATTATTAACATACTGGCATGAACTACAATCGGGCCAATACGTCCTACTAATCCTTTACGGGCGTAAATAGCATCGCCTTCTTGAAATACTTTATAATTCCGTTTTTGCAAGAAAGGAATTAAGTTATGGAGAGAAACATTATCTAGGGAAGCACTTAAAGCGAGTTTTTCAAATTGGCGAGGTTGTTGATAAAATTTCCAACTGCGGGCAGCTTTTAAGGCGGGAAACTGACGAGTAAAGGTGCAGGCTGTTAAACTGGAACCAAATAGAATTAATAGGGATAAAAACCACCAAGTGCGATATACATGATCTAATCCCAAGGTAAGTAAAACTTTCCAGGTGAGGAAACCAAATAAAGCTGGATTTTCTGGATAATTAGTTTGATAAAAATTTAAGGTTTGACCTTGTTCGATAACAGTACCGATAATACTGAAAATGGCGATCGCTAACAGTAGGGCGATCGCTAATTTTAAATCTGCTAGTAATGGGATTAAATCTTGACGTATTACACGCCGGAAACTTTCCCAGGGAGATAAATTTGATATTACTGAGTCTTTTTCTGTCATTATCAAAACATCCAAACTTGGTTAATTATTGGGATGTATTTCAAATTTGTAATTTTTTACAATTAAGAAATACTCCCAATTATTTCTACATAAAATTAGGTAATTGGCATTAATCTAAATAATAAAGAAAATACGCCAAATCCTACTAAAAGTGAGCCACTAATTGGTGTTATCCAACTTGACCAACGCCTTATTTCTAAAAACTTTTTAATTGTGGCTGTAAAGGTTCCTGCTAATATTAAAGGTGCCACATATCCGGCGGTATAAAATAACAATAAAGTACCGCCTAAAATTAAGTTTTGGGTAGTAGCAACCCAAGCTAATAAAGTGGCTAAAACGGGTGTGCTACAAGGAGAAGCAACTAATCCAAAAGTTAAACCTAATAGATACGATCGCACTCCTTTGGGTAAATTAGGAGATATCCAAGACATACCCTCGAAAGATGGTAATTGTAGGGGTAATGCTTCCAAGAGATTTAAACCCATGATAATAGCTATAACACTAACTACGATGGGTAAACCGATACCAACTTGGCCATATACTTGCCCTACCCAAGCAGCAATAATACCTAATCCTGCTAAAGTAGTGGCTAGTCCCAAAGAAAACCAAGTAGACTGGGCTGCCGCTTGTAGACGGTTTTCTGCTTCATAGCCACCAATATAGCCAATGGTAATAGGTAACATAGAAAGGGTGCAGGGAGTCAGGCTGGTAAGCAAGCCAGAGGTAAAAATAATTCCCAGACTGACCCAACTGAGTTGATTTAGTTGGCTAGAAACAAGGGAATTGGCAAATACTTCTAAGTGATAAAGCTGGGTAGAGAGGGTTTCTATCATGCGATCGCTGTTTAGCAAAAAGCTTGTGCTGTTTGCATTTTAGCTTAGGCTGTCATCTAAATCACATAAAAAAATATTTTAAACAGAAAAAAATTTTTTTCTGTTGTAGTTAAAAGAATTCGATCGCTCATATTACCATCAGCTTGAATAAATCAAGCCATATAACCGTAAAAGTTAGTATCGTTAAATTATCACAACAGTAGGTATCTTTCTATGTCTATTAAAGGCAAATCTCGCCAGTCTAAATTTAATTATCCATATCAAAATCCTATTGTGTGGTTTAAACTCGTCACGTTGTACGATCGCCTCGCCATTAAAATAAATGCTAGTGCTAAACTTTGCCTAGTTAGCATTGCCATTACTGGTTTAATATTAGGAATAAGAGAGTTAGGCTGGTTACAACCTTTAGAAATTTCTGCCTACGATTCGATGGTGCAAAAACGCCCCGATGCAGGTCTAGATCCACGTTTATTAGTGGTAGAAATTACTGAAAAAGATATCCAAGCTGGGAAAAGATGGCCTTTATCTGATCAAGTGGTATCTCAATTATTAGACACCTTAAATAAATTCCAACCAAAAGCGATCGGTTTGGATATGTATCGAGATATTCCCCAAGAACCCGGTTATGAACAACTAAAACGCAGTTTAAAAAATCCCAAGTTAATAGTAGTTACTAGTATCGGGAATACCATAGATGAAAAAGTGCCCCCCCCTGATGCTATACCAAAAGAACGAATAGGTTTTAGTGATATAGCCAGCGACCCAGATAATGTTATTCGTAGAAATTTAATGTTAGCTGCTGATGATAATGGTATTCTTTATTCTTTTTCTTTGCGATTAGCTTTACTTTATTTAAGAGAGCAAGGTATTTCTATGGCAATGCCTAAAAGTGGGAAACCATTACAAATCCATCAAACTTTATTTAAACGATTGCAAAAAGATGATGGTGGATATGAAAATATTGATGCTAATGGCGGATATCAAATTTTACTTAATTATCGATCGGGTACAGAAATAGCCCGAAAAGTTACTTTAAGTCAAGTATTAAAAGAAGAAGTTAATCCTGATTGGATAAAAGATAAAATTGTTTTAATAGGAACTACTGCACCTAGTGGTAAAGATTTATTTGAAACTCCCTATAGTTTCGCCAAAACAGGAAATACAAAAATGGCAGGGGTGCTTATCCATGCCCAAATGACTAGTCAAATTTTAAGTGCTGTTTTAGACGATCGCCCTTTATTTAGTTTTTGGCAAGAATGGGTAGAGGTAATATGGATAGCTATTTGGGCTTTAATTGGTGGGCTATTAGGTTGGCGAATGAATAATCCTGTGGTGTTAGGATTGGGCAGTATTATCATGTTAGGTACTTTATTTGGTTCTGGGTATGTATTATTTTTGTATGCAGTATGGATACCCTTAGCAGCACCAACTTTAGCAGCAATTATTACCGGTACTACCGTAGTCGTTTACCAACTTAAACAAGCGACACGACAACATCAAATGATGATGAAATTATTAGGGCAGCAAACTTCTCCAGAAATTGCTGCCGCTTTGTGGCATGGGCGCGATCGCTTACTTAATCAAGGAATTTTGCCCGGACAAAGATTAACAGCAACTATGTTAATGAGTGATATCAAGGATTTTAGCACTATTTCTGAAGATAGAACTCCCGAAACTATCATGGCTTGGCTAAATGAATATTTAGCTGTTATGATTCATACAATACAATCTCATCAAGGTGTAATTAATAAATTTACTGGAGATGGACTTTTAGCAGTTTTTGGTGTACCTGTACCTCGCACTACTGAAGCAGAAATAGCTAAAGATGCTGAAAGAGCAGTTACTTGTGCTTTAGAAATTGCTAAGGAATTAGAAAAATTAAATCGAGACTGGGGCGATCGAGACTTACCAAAAATTCAAATGCGAATAGGCATTTTTACAGGTCCAATTATGGTGGGTAGCTTAGGAGGTAAAGAACGTTTAGAATATGGAGTAATAGGTGATAGCGTAAATATCGCTTCTCGTTTAGAAAGTTACGCTAAAGACCGTCAACAGGGCATCTGTCGTATTCTCATCGCCCAACAAACTTTAGATTTCCTGCAAGATGAATTTACTGTAGAATCTTGGGGATGTCTGGAATTAAAAGGTAAACACCAAAAAATAGAAGTTTATCGTGTTCTTGGTTATGCTGTTGACTATATTTCCACCTCGACAGATGAAAAAATTTAGTTATCATTGTAATGGTGACATCTATCTAAAAAACTGTTGTTGTGCTGAGGGTGCCCCAATTAGACAAAGCCCAAAATCCCCCAATATTTCCATAATTAAAATATGGTTTTTTCTGTCTATGAAATTGTCTATAGCAACTACCATGATTTTTGAATTCACCATATTTACTATCTGTCATAACTAGCAAAAATACCACAAAATTAAAGTCTATGTATCGTAGTAATAAATCTAGCAAAAAATCTAGCCATTTTATAAATATTTACTTAGCATCCCTGCTTAGTTTTATTTCCTATGTTTTGCCAACTATAGCCCTAGCTGAAAATGTTGTTGATGATATAGGCAAACCAACCAGAACTCAATCTGGGGCTACGCGGGGGCCTTGCCAATCAAAAGATAAAGATAAACCTTTTGCCGCATTAATACCAGATAAAAATCCTGGTTTAACTGTTTCCGAATATCCAACTTTTTTATTTTATTTACCCCCATTACAACCAGAACCAAATAATACACCCCAAAAACATAAAGCCCAATTTATTCTTTTAGATGACAAAGAAGAAGAAATTTATAAAACTCAATTTTTACTTAGTGGAAAATCAGGTGTAATTAGCATTAGTTTGCCAAAATATACAACTTTACCACCATTAGAAATTGGTAAAAATTATTCTTGGTCTTTTGCTATCTGCCCAAAAGAAAACCCATTGATGGTAGTTAATGGAAAAATTCAGCGTGTAGAACTTAGTGCTAATATCAACAATCAATTAAAATTTGCAAAAGAGCGCGATCGAGCAAATATTTATAAACAGAATAATATCTGGTACGATGCCCTAGCAACTTTAGCTAATTTACGTCTTTCTAACCCTAATGATTCCAGTCTAAAAACTGAGTGGGAAAAGTTTTTAAATGATTTAGACTTAAAAACTATTTCCCAAGAACCTTTGTACAAATAAGCTATTGCTATTTGACAGTTGATAATCATCTCTTTTCCTTTGGGTTTGGCTATGCTAAACCCAACATATATAAGAATGTAGAATTTAGAATTTAGAATTTAGAATTTAGAATTTAGAATTTAGAATTTAGAATTTA
>CAWUOF010000164.1:0-8287 GCA_963923765.1 uncultured bacterium
CCTCGAAGAAATTAAACATCGAGTCACCCGCAAATTAACGGGCCTCAACTGCGCCGCTTTCTATGGCTGCTACCTACTCCGCGCCCAACACCAGATGCCCTACGATGACCCCCACGCGCCCGAATCTATGGAAAATATCTTTCGGGCTGTTGGGGCCACTCCTATATATTATCAAGGCCGTACTCAATGCTGCGGTTGGCCTCTTTCTAGCTATGCCACTGATCAAGCTTTTGCAATGGCTGGTAATCATATTCAAGAAGCCCTTGACAAAGGCGCTGATTGTCTGGTGACACCTTGCCCTTTATGTCACCTAAATTTAGATTCTCGTCAACCAGAAGTAGAAAAGTTTATTGGTCATAAATTAGGTTTACCAGTTTTACATTTACCCCAACTGGTAGCCCTAGCCCTGGGCATTGAACCGAAACAACTCGGTCTCGATCGCCACCTTGTTTCCACTAAACCCCTGTTGAAAAAACTAGGACTTTAGGGCATGGGGCATGGAGCATGGGGCATTGGGCATTGGATATGGGGCATGGGGCTAAATAATGGATAATGGATAATGGATAATGAATAACTATCAATTGTTGAATTATCAATTATCAATTGTTGAATTATCAATTATCAATTATCAATTATCAATTATTTGCCCAATGCCCAATAATGAATAATGAATAATGAATAATAATGGATAATGAATAAACATCAATTATCAATTATCAATTATCAATTATCAATTATCAATTATCAATTATCAATTATTTAGCCCAATGCCCCATGCCCCATTTTATTTATCTAAAAATTTCCTCAAGACGTTGTTGTAATAATTGGGGAAATTGAGCATAATATTGTTGATTTAATGGTGACGGGTGAGGAAGTGGAAATAGTGTTATTTGTCGAGAATGTAAATTATTTTCTCCATCTTTAGTGGTAATAGTAACTGTAATATTGGCAGTATAGCGATCGCCTCTAGCAAAAAACTCCTTTAATTCCCCTTTCCCACCATAACCAGCAAACCAATTAAAAGCCTCATTTCCCAAAGTAATAATTTTATCCCCTTGCCAATGCAACAACAAAAACTGTTCTAAAAATGGCCGAAATCGCTTTTTAACTCCTTCAGTATAAGCTTTATTTCCAGGTGGTTTATAAGGTACTGTATTAGTAAGTACCACTTTTTCTAAAACTGCTTGCATATCCCCATGATTTTTTGGCTCTTTACCATAAAATTTGCGATAAAGCCCCCCACGCACTAACCTACCCGCAGCACCATATAAAGGCTGTTGATTTTGAACTTCATCTTTCCCTAAATCCCGTGCAAAAAAGCATAATTTACTAGCTAAATTTCCTGCATATAAAATAGGTAATGTAGCCACTAAACCAGCATCTCGGTAAACTATTTCATCAATAGGAAAACTTTCTCTTTCCGCTTCTTTCTGAATATCGATAATTAAACTTTCTAGGGTTGACATGATATTTGACAAATTGAAAATATAACTTGATTTTAAACCCAAAAATTAGTTGATGCCAAGTGGTAATGCATCATTTTTGCAAAAATGTTTGCAAACATTTAATTAAATTCAAATATTTACAAAATTTTAAAATGTATTTTAATTAGATAAAAACCACACATTTTAACTATATAAATATCTAATATATTTATTAATACTCCAAGAATAGCGAAGCGCAACAACAGGGTATAATTTAGAAAAATATAACTAGATTCGATGTAATCATGGGTTAAGGCCATGTCTAATCATATACCATCAGGACAACTTAAACGAGAATTAGGTATTTTTGGCGCAATTATGATGGGCTTGGGTGCAATTATCGGCACCGGAGTATTTGTTAGTATTGGCATTGCCGCAGGTGTAGCGGGTTCAGCTACTATAATAGCGATCGCTATTGCCGCTATAGTCGCTACCTGTAATGGTTTAAATAGCGCTCAATTAGCCGCCAATCATCCTGTTAGTGGTGGTAGTTATGCATATGGCTATAAATATCTTACACCATCTTTAGGTTTTACCGCAGGCTGGATGTTTTTAATAGCTAAATCTGCCTCCGCAGCAACAGCAGCTTTAGGTTTTGCTGGATATTTTCTTAATTTTGCTGGGTTAAATAATTCTAACTTAATTATTCCTTTAGCTTTAGGGGCAGTAATTATATTTACTATAATAGTTTTAACTGGAATACAAAAGTCAAATTTAGCTAATATTTTAATTGTATCTATTACTTTATTTTCCCTAATATTTTTTATTATAGCTGGTTTACCCATTGCTATTAGTCAAGCTAATACTAATTTAAATTTTTCGGAAAACTCTCTAAATTCTGTATTAAATGCTAGTGCTTTAATGTTTGTAGCCTATACCGGTTATGGACGTATTGCTACCCTTGGTGAAGAAGTGCGGGAACCCCAAAAAACTATTCCTAAAGCTATTATTTTTACCCTATTTGTAACTATGTTATTGTATATAGCAGTAGGTACTATTGCTATTAGCATTGTAGGGGCTAATCAACTAAGTCAAATAACAAATAACTCTGCTACACCTTTAGAATTAGTTGCTAGTAATTTTCAGATTCCTGGTAGTTCCCAAATTTTAGCGATCGGCGCTATTACTGCAATGTTAGGAGTACTACTAAATTTAATTATCGGTTTATCTCGCGTAGTTTTAGCAATGGCAAGATGCCACGATATACCCAGAATTTTTTCCCGGTTAAATCAATCAGGAACTACTCCCTATTGGGCGGTAATAATTGTCGGAATTGGTATTATTAGTTTAGTTTTAATTGGCAATGTAAAAACCACTTGGTCTTTTAGTGCTTTTTCCGTTTTAATTTATTATGCAATTACCAATTTAGCCGCATTAAATTTATCAACAAATGAAAGGCTTTATCCGCGTTGGATAGGCTGGATAGGTTTATTTTCTTGTTTGTTTTTAGCCTTTTGGGTAGACAGACAAATTTGGATAATAGGCTTAGGATTAATTGGAGTAGGTTTAATTTGGCATAATTTTATGAAACTACTTAAATAAATCAGATGTTTTTATTACAATTCCAAATTTTTAAAACCAGTTATTGTAACAATATTGCACCGTTATTGCGCTATCTTCACACCTCGTTGACTAGGCAAAAAAATTATAAATTTTTGTATATATTATTATTTACAATAAAACCTAGTGCATTTCATATTCACAAACAAATAATATTTTAACTAGACAAATATCCAATATTTTTTTTATTACATGAGGGCCAAATACAGCGCAACAACCAGGTTTTTAAAATTTGGAAATATATCAGATATAACACCAATAAAATTAAGATAATCTTTAATAAGATAATATTTAATAAAAATACATCAAATTAGTATTATAGCCCGCCAGGGAATAAATTAAAAATCTAATAGATCAAGTTAGTTAAAACCGACTATAATTTTCTCTAGTTATATACAGAAACCTTTTTATATAAAACTATAATTTTTACTAGTCCTCTTTAAAGGAATTTGTATAATTTTCCCTAGTCTTATTTAGAGGAATTTGTATAATTTTTCCTAGTCTTATTTAGAGGAATTTCTATATGAGGGAATTTATTCCCTGTCGGAATGTCCGCATATTATAATATTAAACATTAGGCGATCGCCTCTTCACAAAAAAACCTAATCCTCTTCCATACCCAAACTAGAGAAGAAAAAAACCAAGCGATCGACTAGATTAGATAAACAAAAAGTAAATTTAAATCAGTATTAAAAACCTTAAAACAGTCTATATTAGAAACAATCAAAAACATACCCTAACTTAAAGGCATTTTTATTAATTGGTGAAGCTAATTAATTGGCAAAAAATAGGGTGCTATAAAATATTAAGCTTGCGCTTTTTCCCTACATCATTGTAGTTTAGCACCCTAGAAATTTGAGGTAATTTTAATGGCTATATTGCCCAAGTGTTTAATTTAATTTCCCACATTAGCAAATAATTGATCAAAAGGATGATTAGTAGCATCAGGTTTTGCGATAACTTCTACAACTTTATTACGCGCAGCAGGTTCAAATAAAGCTTCTACACAAATACGCGCTACTTTAGTGCGGGGAATGCTACCTTCAAATAAAGTATCTGCTGATGACATGACAATAGGAAAATCATTTTCATCATTTTTGAGACCACCAGGGCGGACTATTGTATAAGTTAACCCGCTATTTTGCAGATACTCTTCCGCTCGTTTTTTCCAAACTAAAATTAACCAAAATAAATTCAGGGGATGGGTGAGTTTGGAAACACACATAGAAGAAACTAACACAAAATTTTCAATGCCTTTAGCTTTGGCAACATCGACAAGATTTTTTGTGCCTTCATAGTCAATTCTATAGGGCAAAGTGGGGTCAAAATTTGGTCTTGCACCTGTAGCACATAAAACTACCGTGCTATCTCCTAATGCTGTATGTAAAGTTTCTTTATTTAATATGTCCCCTGGTATTAATTCGGCTTGGGGGGGTAAAATTTCCCTAGCTTTTTCGACATTACGAACTAAAGCTTTAACAGGGATATTCCGTGCCACTAGTTCTTCGACTATTCGCCGCCCTGTTTCTCCGGTAGCGCCTGCAACAAATACTTTCATATTTTTTAGCTTTTCCTGACATTATGCATGAAAATTTGGCTTTGTTTGTGCTTGCGATACTCTACTTTATAAATTTTGCAGTGCGATCGCTACTATTTGGATACATCCAGCACAATTGTGCCTTCTATCTTTAGTTTATGCTGTATGCAACCTCAAAAATTACTTTTTGCTTAATTTTTTTTAAAATAACTTTTCTGTAATTCAGGGGAAAATACCGATTGCAAAAGGAATAAATAGGGGTTAATCTTAAAATTTAAGCCCTTGCGCCATAAATTAGCATTTAAGCAAACATTAGCTACCAGAGGAAAGCGGGTTATGCAGTCAGAATTTGTAAATATTCCACCAACTGAAACAGTGTCAGATAACTCAGCCCCAGAGATGCAATTAATTAAAGAATTGATTTGGTTTCGGACTAATTTTATGGGCTGCATGGAAATGTTGGCCGATGCTCAAACCGTTGCTAATTATCTTGATGTTCACGAAGGTTGGTTTCGCCGTTGTGCCCGCCCTATGACAGCAGAGCCTTTAGGAAAAAATGGCTATGCTTTAACTATTGGCCGATATGGGGCTTTGGGCTATGAGGTAGAACCCAAAGTTGGTTTAAATTTGTTGCCCCAAGAAGAAGGGGTTTATCGTATTCTTACAATACCCATTCCTGATTATACTCCTCCGGGTTATGAAGTTGATTTTCAAGCTGTGCAAATATTAAATGAAATTAATGAAAATGATTTGGGTATTTCTACAGTGATGACACGAGTAGAATGGAAATTAAATCTCGCAGTTGGTGTAATGTTTCCTAAATTTATTCGGGCTTTGCCTATATCGGTAATTGAAAAAACCGGCGATCGCCTTCTTGCCCAAATTGTTAAACAAGTTTCTCGTCGTTTAACTTATAAAGTTCAAGAAGATTTCCACACTACTCTAGGAGAAGAAGCCTTAAAGAATTTTCGTAAAATGTATTCTATCACCAAAGGTAAAAACGCTTGTCAACAATGCTAATTTTGTACATTTCCCGCAAAAACACAAGATTTTAACTAGGAAAATATCAGGGAATTTTAGTTTTTATTCCCCTTTGGCGAAGACAGTGCAACAACGGTTTTTACAATTTTGAGATCTAGTCTACTAAATTTAATCTCCTATTTATAAACACACCGTTATTGCGTTGTTTTCACCCCTTTAAACTATGCACAAAATTTATAATAAATATTTGCATAGTTTAAATCTAGCTTTTTCCAAATTATAGATAATGCATTTTTGCTTATCGTTGGAATTACATTTTTGCTATTATTCTGCTCACTATATCCATACCACTTATCGCCTGCCAGCCAAATAATCCTAATAAACCCATATTCAAGAAAATATGAGTATAGCGTGCCCAAGTTTTTCCTTTTTGCATAAAAGGTGATAATGCAGCAGAAATAGATATCATTCCCGTCATTATTAATCCCACAATTAAATGGGGACCAACAAATAATTTACCATTATTTATGTAAGTGACAGTCATTCCCCCCAAGGTACCTAATACCATTGTTGCTAATAGTAAAGAACCTATTTGATAATGCCGTTGATTATACTTGCCTTTAATTAATTCTTTTTTGGCATCTCCTTCGGCAGTTCTGGTTTTTTTCACTTTTATGCCTAAATACATGGCATATATCGTAACACCTAGCAGTACCCACATTAACAGGGGATGTCCGAATTGGCTCCAAGTTTTAATAGAGGCCGGAATTTCCAAGTTCATAGTTTTGTAAATAAATTCGTAAGAAACTTTAATAAAACTTAGCATAAATCCGGCTCTTTCTCATTTAAAAACCAGAAAAATTTCTCCTATTTCCAGGAATAATGCTTAAAATATCATAATTTATGGTAAATAAATATACAAAAATTTAATTTTTACCCCGTACTTAATTAAGTATTTTTTTTTATTATATAAAATATAAGGGTAATTGCTAGTTCCTAGCAAGGCCAATTTCTGCCTAACTCGATCGCTCCCATAATTATTAACTATTTCCTTCTAACTATGGGACTGCTCTAATTTTTCCAGTTAACTTGTCATACCGACAGTTAAAAATATAGGTAAACATGGTAATAAATAGACAAGATCTTTTGTTAATCAAAGCAGCCAGAAGTGGAAATATTCACCAAGTAGAAGCTTTAATAGCTATGGGTGCAGATGTCAATGGCAGCGATCGAGATGGATCGACAGCATTAATGTTTGCAGCACAAGCAGGCTATATAGAATTAGTAATAATGCTATTAAACGCCGGAGCAAATATCGATCGCGCCAAAATACAATTTGGCATCACAGCCTTAATGATAGCAGCAGCTAATAATCAAATTGATATAGTAAAAATTTTACTAACAAAAGGCGCTGATGTTAACCGCAAAAATGATGATGGTAGCACAGCATTAATGGCAGCAGCTTTAAAAGGACATATTCAAATAGTAAAAATATTAATATCTGCCGGTGCTGATATTAACATAAAAGATAAAGATGAAGACACCGCCCTAAAACTAGCAATTTTAAACGGTCATATTAGCATAGTACAAATTTTATTAGCTGCTGGTGCTGATGTTAATATTTTTCCCAGTTTAAACATCGCCATAGCCAAGCATCCAGAACTATTTTTACTCTTATTACAAAATGGCGCTAATGTTAATGCCAAAGATAAAGACGGTAAAACACCTTTAATACAAGCAGCCGAAGCAGGATATTTAGATATTGTACATATTTTATTAGCTAATGGAGCCGAAGTTAATGCTCAAGACAAAGAAGGCGAAACAGCTTTAATATTAGCAGCAGATCTAGGTCATACAAAAATAGTAGAAACATTGATAGCTAAAGGTGCAGAAGTTAATATTAAAAATAGAGATGGTGTCACCGCATTAATGGGAGCGTCAGCAGGTGGTCACGTCGCGATCGCCTCTATATTGCTCAATGCTGGTATAGATATTAATGCCAAAAATAACGACCAGGAAACAGCATTACATCTTGCCATTATAGAAGGTTATATTCCCCTAGTCGAACTATTGTTAAGCCAAGGCGCAGATCTTAACAGTAAAAATCAACTAGGCGATACACCTTTAATGTTAGCTAGTTTGCACAATCATATTTCCATAATACAGACATTATTACAACAAGGAGCAGAAGTAAATACTAAAAACCTTGGCGAAACATCCCTAACTCTTGCAGCTACTCAGGGACATGAAGAAACCGTAAAAATTTTGTTAGCAGCCGGAGCAGATCCTAATATTTCTGCTGATGATAGTAAAACAGCTTTAATTAAAGCCGCAGAAAAAAATCGTACCAACGTCATACAGCCATTATTAATGTATGGTGCCGACATCAATATACAAGATAATATAGGCGCTACAGCCCTAATATGGGCTGCTCATCGTGGACATTTAAACACAATAAAATTCTTAATTAACGCTGGTGCTGATTTAAATTTAAAAAATCGTGGTGGTTTAACAGCATTAATGATAGCAGAATTAGCCGGACATCAAGATATCGTACAATTATTAAAAATCGTCGGTGCCCAAGATTAATTATACCAAGATTAATTATAGTTAAAAACCGCCAGAATTTCTAGGGTGTATTTCATACTCATAAATAACCGTTGTTGCCCTGTTTTTGTCACAAGTGCAACAACGTTTTTTAGAGTTTTTTACAGTTTATGCAATA
>CAWUOF010000165.1:0-8277 GCA_963923765.1 uncultured bacterium
TTATTACTAATGCAGGGAAAATCAATATATCTGGAAATCCAGCTAACATAGAAAGCGATAATATTCGTCAGGTTTTTATTACTACTTTAGAAAGACAATATATATCTAATAAAATCATACATATTCAGGAATATCACTGGTTATTTTTTACTAAAACTAATTCTGGTTGGCAATTAGTAATGATGTTTTCGCGGACTGGTAGTTATCCACAAAAACAGCCTATTTCACCACCACGAGATAGTAGTTATGGTGTAATTGCTGAGGCTATTCGCAATTGGTTAAGAGACTGTCAAGCTAGAAATTTTTAAGTATGGCATAGACAATTAAATTTATGGTGATTAATTAATAATTGGATGGGTTTTTGATAAAATGAAATAATAAATTTAAAATTGCTTACCATACTATTTGGTTTTTATGTTTATAAAACCAGAAATAATAATTTTAACTAATACGGTCTACTTTCCAAGGCAGCCAACATATTTCTCCATCAACAAGAATTTGAATATAAAAACATAAATTCATGGCTTCTGCTACGGCGACTAATTGGGGCATTTTTCTGCGCCAAAAAGTATCTAAAACCAGTTGTTCATTTGCTGGTAAGTTTATTCTTAATACTATTTTTCTGCGCCAAAAACCTCGATATATTTGGTATTTGTTAGATAAATTTGTTTGGCGGCGAAAGCGTGATAAAATTTCTGCTTCTAAGTTTAATTCTGGTGGTGTCATTTTTTTGTTTTATTTTTGTAGATTTAGCTAATTTACCTAACGCAATATAAATTATGGAAATGCTGAATAGCTTATAGCTGGTCAATTGAATAGGTGTTAGTTAGCTTTAGTATGCTATACAGGTTTTTGATTGGGTTATCAGCATTTTTTTGATAAAATTATCTAATTTTCTAATTTTTCTAAATGTCCTGGTTTTGTTCCTTGGTGTGGAAGACAAGGTTTTTTAGTGCCAAGGTTTTAGAAATTTCGTATATTTTTATGTAATTTGGATATTTGGCATTTTACTGAGTGGGTTTGATAATGATCCATTTACCAGTTTTTGGATCTCGATAGGTAGTAAAGGGATTTGGGCGTAATTTGGGGTTATTGGTTTTTAGCATTGTCATACCTAGTTTTATGGTTAACTAGGTTAAAAACCAATATTTTGTAGGTGATTTTCCGTAACTTTATCAAATCTTGTTCTTACCTTTAAAAATGCTTAATTTTTTAATTATTGGGTGAGGTTTTATCTATGAGGTTATGGAACAAAATATTTCTGGGATGTAGAAAATTGAGTTAACACTTAGTTAATATAGGCTGGATTTATGCTGAAATATTAGGGTAATTCAGGGGTTATATAAAAATATTTCTGGAAAATTTAGGATTTTTTTAATATTTATATTAGTATGCAAGTTCCGCATAATTGCTTATTTTTTGACTGAGAAAGTGTTATTTTTTACATTTTTTAATACAAAATTGCAAAAATACTTTATATTTTCCCAAAAAAGATTTGTTAAACTAAAAGACAGGAAAACATAAAGGCAATTATTAAGGCAATTATTATGGCTACTATTTCGCAAGGTGAAATAAAAAAACCGATGTGGCAAACGGTTGCTATGTTTACTGTAGCATTCTGGCTTAGTGCTAGTGTAATGGTTGATTTTGTCATTATGCCTAGTTTGTATGTTGGTGGAATGATGACGGAATCTGGATTTGCGTCAACGGGTTATCTAATTTTCTGGATGTTTAATCGGATTGAATTACTGTGTGCTGCGGTGATAATGACGGGGGCTTTAATCTTTTGTAATCGTTCCTATTTGTCCGATCGCCCAGGATACAAACCTATAATTTTATCGGCAATATTATTGGTTGTTGCTTTAGTTGACACTTATGCTTTAACGCCGCAAATGACGGCTATGGCAGCGCAACTCAATCTATTTGATCCTATTAGGGAATTTCCATCTGAAATGGCTTTGATGCAGCAAGGTTATTGGTTTTTAGAAATCGTTAAATTAATATTAATGGCTATTCTTTTAGGTTTTTGTTATCGGCAATCAGAGCAAATTTAGATAGATACCCTTTCAGAATAGATACCCGACTTCTTGGACAAGTCGGGTATTTGGTGTATTAAGAAGCATTTCTGGTCAATAAAGGAGCAGCTTGTAATAAAGTTTGGGTGTAAGGATGTTGGGGATTTGTGAAAATTTGTTTAGTTGGGCCAAGTTCGACTATTTGACCGGTGTTCATTACGGCAATGCGATCGCACAAAAATCTAGCTAACCATAAATCATGGGTAATAAATAAATAAGTTAAATCAAATTCTGTTTTTAACTCTAACATTAAATCCAGTACTTGTGCCTGTACACTAGCATCTAACATACTGACAGGTTCATCACAGATTAATAATTTTGGTTGAGTAATTAAAGCCCTAGCAATAGCAACTCGTTGTTGCTGTCCTCCTGATAAATCTCCTGGATAGCGATTATAATAATCTTCGACAGGTAACAAACCTACCCTGGCTAACATTTTCATTACTTGTTCTTTAGCTTCTGGAGGAGTAGCTAAATTATGAATAAATAAAGGATCGGCGATACTTTGGCCTACTGTCATCATGGGATTTAAACAAGCATGGGGGTCTTGAAATACCATTTGCATTTGTCGCCGTTGTTGCCTGACTAAACGAGGCGACATAGCTGTTAAATTTTGTCCTAAAAATTCTACTTGACCGCTTGTAGCTGGGATTAACTGTAAAATAGTCCGAGATAGGGTACTTTTGCCACAGCCAGATTCTCCTACTAATCCTAAAATTTCACCAGGATAAAGTTCTAAATTAATATTATCTACAGCTTTAATTATTTGGTGATTTTTAGTAAAAATTTGGGTAAAAAAGTTAGATTCGATGCTATAATGTTTTTGTAAATTAGTAATTTTTAAAAGCGGTAGTGATTGATTAGTTATATTTTGACTATTACTATTATTACTAGATTTGGTAATAATTTCGGTTTTGGTATCATCAACTACTTGAATGTGTAAAGCAGCTTGCAGTAAAGAGCGAGTATATTCATGTTGGGGGTGCTGAAAAATCGATCGAGTCGAGCCAGTTTCGACAATTTTGCCAGCATACATGACAGCGAGGCGATCGCAATATTCTCCCACCATAGCCAAATCATGGGAAATTAACAGCAAAGCCATATCGAGTTCTTGACATAATCTGGTTAATTCTTGTAAAATTTGAGCAGAGACAGTTACATCTAAGCTAGTAGTTGGTTCATCGGCTACAATCATTTTAGGATTTAACAATAAAGCTAAAGCAATAGCAACTCGTTGCCGCATACCGCCGCTAAATTCATGGGGATATTGAGACCATCGGGAGGCGGGAATTTTGACTGCTGCTAAAGTTTCGATCGCCTTTTCCTTTGCTAAAGAATAAGAAAGTAAAGGTTGATGAGCTTTTAATGTTTCTAAACAATGATCTCCGATCGTCATTAAAGGATCTAAACGAGTCATTGGATCTTGAAAAACTAAAGCTACAGCCTCACCACGAAAACGGCGCAATTCCATCGGTGAAAAATCAAAAACCGACTCCCCAGCAAAAGTAACTTTTCCTTGAATTTGAGAACCGGGGGGCAGCAAACGCATTGCTGCGCGTCCTAAAGTTGATTTACCGCAGCCTGACTCCCCTACTAAACCCATTCTTTCTCCAGCTTTGAGGGTAAAAGAAACATCATCTACAGCCCAGGAAATTTCACCATTTCTGGATGGGTAGGATACGCGCAAATTTTGTACAGAAAATAAAGAATCGTTCATATTTTTACTTAATGTAAGTATTAACTAAATTCATCAAAATATTTATTTAGCAACAAATACTCAATGTATTAAATATTTAGCAATTAGAATGCTGCACAATAATCTATCAAAATTTTTAGGCGATCGACTATTTGTTTTTGGCGTTGCTGGGCCATATTTCCTGGGCGAGATGCTTGCAAAAACATTACATCTATTCCCAGCAGGCGCATTTGCTTATGCATTTCCGTCTGTAAAGACTGCCAGCGCGGGGCAACAGTAGTATTTAATTCCATATCCTGAAAACTAGCCATAAACGTTGTAAATAATTCTTGCACTTGGGTAAACGCTGGCTGCAAAGTAGTTAGATCGCTAATAGCTGTGGTAGAAGTTATGGTCAGCATTTTTTCTAGGGCTGATTTTAATTCTTGATTTTCCAGACGATCGACTTCTGATGGCATTTTATAAAATGATAAAATTGTAAAGTGATAAAACCAATTTTCTGACAAATTTTGCCTGTTTTACCTTGTATCGCTATTTTCCCATATCACTATATTTTGATTTTCCTGAAAAGCCCCAGGGAATTTTTGCAAAACTAAATACATAAGCTAGAATAAAATTTAAAAATTTTCACCAATAAAATACAACAAATCTGGGAAACATCTAGGCTTAAAGGCAACTGATCCCTTAAATAAGCTTTAGATTTTCTCTCCTACAGTTATAACTCTGCGAAAATTATCGATATTCATCACCCCCCCAGGATTTAGATGGGACGCTGGGGCGCTAAAAAACTGCCTGCTATAAACCTCAGCAGGTACTAAATTCTGTATACTCTGATACTTACCCTTAACATTTTTTATTTTGAAAGCTTCAGCCCAAACCTATGAATGCAACAGCCACAACTATTCCACAAGATTGCGTCATCCCTCATTGGCTTCAACAGTGTTTAGACCCCCAAACCCAAAATGGCGATAACACTGCTGCCAGTTGTTCGGTAGATGATCAATTAATATGTAAAGCCTTTGAATTTGCTTATCAACTCCATAAAGATCAACGTCGGGCTTCTGGAGAACCCTATATATGTCATCCCGTAGCAGTAGCGGGTTTATTGCGAGATCTTGGGGGTAGCAGCGCTATGGTTGCTGCTGGTTTCTTGCACGATGTGGTAGAAGATACTGATGTTACTTTGGAGGAAATACAAGACCATTTTGGTCAAGAAGTTAGGCATTTGGTGGAAGGTGTTACAAAATTATCTAAATTTAAGTTTTCTAGTAAAACCGAACGTCAAGCCGAAAGTTTCCGGCGGATGTTTTTGGCAATGGCGCAAGATATTCGGGTGATTGTAGTTAAACTGGCCGATCGCTTACATAATATGCGAACTTTGGAACATCTAGTAGATGAGAAACGAAAGCGCATAGCCTTAGAAACGCGAGAAATATTTGCACCCCTAGCAAATCGGTTGGGGATCGGTAGGTTTAAATGGGAATTAGAAGATTTATCTTTTAAATATTTAGAACCAGAATCTTATCGCAAAATTCAGGAATTAGTATCAGAAAAAAGAGCAGATAGAGAAACTAGGCTAATTAAAGTTATCGAGGTTTTGCTGAGTCGGCTGTCGGCGGCGGGTATTCGTTGTTTTGACATTAGCGGCAGACCAAAGCATCTTTATGGAATATACGAAAAGATGCAAAGACAGCAAAAAGAATTCCACGAAATTTATGATATTGCTGCTATTCGGATTATTGTAGAAACTAACGAAGAATGCTATCGGGCTTTGGCAATAGTTCACGATGCTTTTACACCAATTCCAGGGAGATTTAAAGATTATATTGGCTTGCCCAAACCTAACCGATATCAATCTTTACATACGGTGGTAATAGGTAATACGGGAAGACCGATCGAAGTGCAAATTCGTACTATAGAAATGCATCATGTCGCAGAATATGGAATTGCTGCCCATTGGAAATATAAAGAAACTGGTTCTAGTAATAGCCAGATGACGTCTCGTGATGAGAAGTTTACTTGGCTGCGGCAACTTTTGGAATGGCAAAGTGATTTAAAAGACGCGCAGGAATATTTAGAAAGTGTTAAAGATAATTTATTTGATGAGGATGTTTATGTTTTTACTCCCGAAGGAGATGTGATTTCTTTAGCTAGAAATGCGACGACGGTAGACTTTGCTTATCGTATTCATACAGAGGTAGGACATCATTGTACAGGAGCTAAGGTAAATGGGCGGATGGTATCCCTAGATACGCCTTTGAAAAATGGGGATATTGTGGAAATATTAACACAAAAAAATGGTCGTCCGAGGTTGGATTGGTTGAATTTTGTTGTTACTACTGGGGCAAGAAATCGTATTCGTCAGTGGTACAGACGATCGCATCGAGATGAAAATATCGATCGCGGGCGAGAAATGTTAGAAAAGGAAATGGGTAAAAATGGTTTTGAGGCTTTATTAAAATCTGAACCTATGCAGGCAGTGGCAGAAAAATGTAATTATCAAAATGTTGATGATTTACTGGCTGGGTTGGGATACGGTGAAGTTACTTTAAATTATGTTGTAAATCGCCTACGAGATACTGTTAAAGCTAAACAACCTCCAACTCATCATTTACCTACTCCCGCACCTGTTACTACTCCGAATACGAATTTTCTGAAGGGTTCTAAATCGCCTATTGTTGGTGTGGAAGGGTTGTTATATCATATTGCTGGCTGTTGTAATCCCGTACCAGGAGAAGCTATTATTGGTATTGTGACTCGCATTAATAATCGCGGTATTTCTATTCATCGCCAAGGGTGTATAAATGTGGAGAATATACCGGGCGATCGCCTAGTGCCTGTGAGTTGGAATCCAAATGCAGAAGGAGAAAGAAGGCCCACTTATCCGGTAAATATTCAAATTGAATCTATCGATCGAGTTGGGGTGCTTAATGATATTTTGTCTCGGTTAAAAGATGATGCAATTAATGTTCGTAGTGTTCAGGTAAAAACTTATCCTGGTTTTCCGGCATTAATGGATTTGTGTATTGATATCCGCGATCGAGAACAATTAGAGCGTACTTTTAGTCAAATCAGAAAAATGAGCGATATTCTTAATATTCGTCGTATTACACAAGTTGATGCTTAATTGTGCTTTAGCTTTAAACCAGATATCTGATTTTTTTGATAAGTCGGATATCTGATTTTTTATGTAATTAAAGATGATTTTTATGGTTATTCTTCAGATTTTGGTTTTTGTTCTAAATTGTTTTTACTTTCTAATAACCCTTTAGTAGCATTAACGACTATTTGAGCAGAACCTATAAAAAATTTGCGATCGATATTATTAATAGTATCAGTATGTTGATGATAGTGTGGTGTGCGAAGATTAGCGGTATCTGTTACTAATACTGCTCCAATTCCTTTATACCAAAAAGGTGCATGATCGCTGCGTAAAGTATCAGGGGCTACTATACCTTTTAAGGGTATGGGTAGAGTTAAAATTGGGGGTAGATCGGCATTGCTAGACCGGCGAAAAGTTGCTAACATTGGCCAATGTTCAATGTCACCTATGGCGGCGATAAAATTACCTGTATTTGTGGGGGGAGTTATGGGTAAGCCTGGGGGGTAAGTTTGACATCCTGGTTTATGACAGGTAAAGCCTAGCATATCTAAGATAATTGCACCACGTAAATTTTTAAGATTTTCTGCTGTTGCTGTATAGGCAAGACTGCCGCGTAAGCCTTTTTCTTCTTGGTCAAAAAATGCTATTTGTAAGGTGCGAGGAGTTGGTAGCGATCGCAGTAAACGAGCAACTTCTAAAACTGTAGCAATTCCTGTGGCATTATCATCGGCCCCAGGAGAATTTAATACTGTATCATAATGGGCTGCTATTAAAATTGCTCCGGCTTCGGTATCTGTTCCCGATCGTTCGGCAAATATATTGATACCATCTGCAAATAAACGTTCTTGTGGTTGCCATCCTGCTTGTTTTAGTTGTTGAATAATATAATCAATGGTTTTTAAGCGATCGACTTCTTCATAACGTTCTCCGACTAAATTTTTAACATCTTCTAGGAGGCGTTTAGAGTTTATTTTCGGACCTGTTATGGGTGCTTCTTGGGCTTGGGCTATATTTAGATTTTCAATATTTTCGATAGTTTTTTGCCAATTTTCCACCCATGCGGGGGCTGGTTTAGTTTCTAATTGGGTATTTACTTCTGGTGCGATCGATGGCGAGAAATATCCATTACTGGTAATAACTCCTCCAAAAGCTAATAATATTATTAATAGGCTACTGAACCATTTTTGCATTATTTTTATTTCCTATTTATACAACCCAACTTACTACTATAATTTTAATGATTTTTATATTATACCAGAAGTTTTCAAAGTGTATTTGAAAATGTAGATTAGTTTAAATACAGTGCCATTTAACATTTAATCAGCAAAAAATTAATTTGATTAATTCCTAATTACAGCAGTTTTTATGTATTTGAGCCTTATTAGACCTAACCCCCAGCCCCT
>CAWUOF010000166.1:0-8251 GCA_963923765.1 uncultured bacterium
CGCACCGGAATTAGGGCTGCTAAGGTCATATAAGTTAATATCCATAGATATATATAGGGTTCTATATGATTAAAACGAAATGCTTTTCCCATTTGTGGTATGACAGTTACCGATATGGCAAAAATTAAAAAAGGTATTTCTGGATAACGCCGACCTAAAGGTGTTTTACATATAATTAAGCAAAAAATTATGCTTAACTCTGCGATGATGCCGATCGCTAAGGAAGAAATTCTAATTTGATTTTTTAATAATCCAGCACTAAAATAAAAAATAGCAATACTTAAAGTTATTAATACAGCAAACCGTGCTGTTATTTGTAATCGCTTTAACATGAATTTTTTGCGCCATTCTCGATAATCTTTCTTGATGGCATTATCTTGGAATTTAGATGAAATATTTTCGCTAGTAAGAAATGTCAATACAGGGTTGACTATATGGCTTATTTGCGGTTTTTTATTACTTAAATCTGGTTTCATTTTTGTTGCCGAGTATTTGCTAGATTGTTTATTAACATTATGCTTATATATCTCTATAAAAATATAGAGAAGAATTACAGACGATCGCTAGAATTTATTTGTAGATATACTTAGCCAGTCCTAGCGGCTAAATTTTTTTACAGTTATTTTGCCTAGGTATGCTGAGATATTTATATTATTATACTGTTAAAATAAAAATTATGTTTAAGCTAATTTTCACAATATTTTAAATTTATCTGTATGTTTTGCTACATTTTTAATGTTATAACTATTTACTAGATATAAGTTTATTTTGTATAATAAATTATTTGGAAAAATAAAGAAAAGTTAAATTATGAAAAAACCTCAAATTTCCATCGCCATCATACTTACTACTTTAGTAAACTTTATATTTCCTTGTATCAATAATATTTCTCCGGCTAATGCTGCTATGCAGCAAATTGTGGCTAATCAAAATCAAGATTTACAAAATATCGAAAATTTAGCCACTAAATTTATGGAAATGTTAGGCAAGGAAGATTTTAACGCTGCTGCACAATATTTTGAAAAATCGATACAACCAGGTTTGAGTCCGCAACAATTAGAACAAGTGTGGCGATCGATTACTTCCCAACTCGGTACATATCAAAAACAAATTGCTATTCGTAGCCAAAAATCCAAAGAATTTGATATTGCCTTTGTTACCAGTGAATTTACTAAAGGCAAAGCTGAATTTCGTATAGTTTTTAACAGTAATAAAAACATAGTTGGTTTCTTTTTATCTACCAATAAATCAGTAACTAAAATTCCACTTCCAGCCTATTTTAAAGTAGATAAATTTACAGAAAAAGAAGTAACTATCGGTAGTGGTGAATGGGCTTTACCAGGAACTTTAACTCTACCTGTTGGTAATTCTAAATCTATACCTGCTGTTGTATTAGTACATGGTTCTGGGCCTCAAGATCGGGATGAAACTTTAGGGCCTAATAAACCATTTCGTGATATAGCTTGGGGGTTAGCTGCCCAAGGTATTGCTGTACTGCGCTATGAAAAACGCAGTAAACAACACTCGGCAAAATTTGCCGCCCAAGCTGTTAATTTAACAGTCAAGGAAGAAACAATAGATGATGCTTTATTGGCTGTTTCTTTACTCCGCAAAACTCCCCAAATTAACCCGAAAAAAATCTTTGTATTAGGGCATAGTTTAGGCGGAATGTTAATTCCTAAAATTGGTAAAGCTGATGCTAATATTGCTGGCTTAATAGTTTTAGCTGGCAATACTAGAAAATTTGAAGATTTGACTTTAGATCAAATTGCCTATTTACTTTCTTTAAATAGTACAGTTTCACCGGAAGAAAAAGAATTTCAAACCCAAATTCAACGACAAGTAGCAAAAATTAAATCTCCCCAATTAGCTAAGTTACCAGAACAGGAAATTATGCTAGGCGCTCATCCTAAATATTGGTTAGATTTGCGAAATTATCAACCGGCGGAAGTTGCTAAGAAATTAAAACAACCAATGTTAATTTTGCAAGGGGAAAGAGATTATCAAGTTACTATGGTAGATTTTGCTGGCTGGCAAAAGGCTTTAGCAACTAAAGGAAATGTTACTTTTAAAACCTATCCTTTGTTAAATCATCTGTTTATGGCTGGAGAAGGTAAAAGTAGACCAGAAGAATACGAAAAACCAGGGTATGTGTTAGAAGAGGTGATTAATGATATTGGTAACTGGATAAACAGTCAGAAAAAATAAAAATACATAGTTTGGGTTAAACAAAGTTTAACCTAATCTACTGTTTTTTGTGGGGGTGTATCTGCTGGAGTAAAAAAATAATATTTTAACTATACTCATATTTATAATTTTTATGAATAAATCACTTTAGCGAAGACAGCGCAACAACATTTATTTATAAATATAAAATGTACTATCTTGTGGTATCTTGAAAAAAACTAAACATTTTTGAGAACAATGAGTAATAAATTAATTGCTTTTGGCTGGTATGGGGGCAAATTTAGCCATTTAGATTGGTTGTTACCTTTATTACCTACAACACAGCATTATTGCGAACCTTTTGCGGGTTCGGCAGCAGTATTAATTAATAAAAAACCTGCTCCCGTTGAAACCTATAATGATATAGATGGAGAATTTGTTAATTTTTTTCGAGTACTTCGGGAACAAAAAGAAGCTTTAATAGAAGCAATTGGTTTAACTCCTTTTTCGCGAGAAGAATTTGAAATAGCAATTTCCCATTCTAAAGAAAATATATCAAATTTAGAAAGGGCTAGACGTTTTTTTGTGCGGGCTAGACAGGTAAGAACTGGACTAGCACAAACAGCTAGTGCTGGGAGATGGGCACACTGTTTATTGACAAGTCGTGCGGAAATGGCAGGGGCAGTTTCTCGATGGTTAGGAAGTGTAGAGGGCCTGTCAGAAATTGCTCAAAGATTATTGAGAGTTCAGATAGAAAATGCTCCGGCAATAGAGGTTATTCAACGTTATGATAGTGAAGAAACTTTATTTTATTGTGATCCTCCTTATCCTCATATTTCCAGGGGCGATCGCAATGCCTACGCTTATGAAATGACAGACGAACAACACCGAGAATTAGCTAAAGTCCTCCATAATGTTAAAGGAAAAGTGGCTATTTCTGGTTATAGTTGTGATTTAATGCAAGAATTATATGGAGATTGGTTAAATATTAGTAGTAAGCCTAAAAATTGTCATTCTAGTAAAAGTATGCGTACCGAAATGCTTTGGATAAATTACGATCCAAAATTAGAAAATCATCAAAATGTAGATAAAGCCGAAAATTATAAAGGTAAAAAACCATGTCAATACCAACAATTATCATTAATTTAGGTTTTACATTTTTAAATTGTGAACTCTCAAAACGTACAAAATTTTAAGCTATAATATAATAAAATTTATTAATATTCAATCTATTGTGTATGTAAGGTTATGAATACTCTAAAATTAAATTTAGACAAGATTTACTTAAGTGATGAACAGTTTTATCAGTTATGTCAAAATAACTGCCAGTTAAACTTTGAAAGAACAGCCACAGGGGAATTAATTATTATGCCACCAGTTGGAGGCGATAGCGGAAATCGAGAAGCAGAGTTAATTATCGATTTAGGTATCTGGAATCGCCAAAATAACCTGGGTTATACTTTTAGTTCCTCCACTGTATTTAAGTTACCATCCGGTGCCGATCGTTCCCCAGATGTGGCTTGGATTCGTAAGGAACGATATTTAGCATTAACACCAGAACAAAAACGTAAATTTCCTCCCATTGCACCAGATTTTGTGATTGAATTAAGGTCAGCAACAGATGATTTAGAAATATTGCGTGATAAAATGCGTGAATATATGGATGCAGGGGTACAATTGGGATGGTTAATTAACCCTCAACAGCAACAAGTAGAAATTTATCGCCCAGGAAAAGATGTAGAAGTGCGAAATCTTCCTACAGAATTATCGGGGGAAAATGTATTACCAGGATTTAACTTGAGTCTATCCTTGTATTTGTAGATAGTGAAGTATAGTTATGGTTATGAAGGAAAATATTTAATATTAGCTATATAATCAGGATTGAAAAATCTGATGGAAGCAAATAAATATATAATTAGATAAGTATTGAAAATTATAAGGACAAAGCCCAAAAAAACGATCGAGAAAAGATGTTTTAACGGGATTTGTCCTTAGTTTAATCAAGATGATATTAACAAAAAAGGTTTTAACAAATTGGTTGTTGTCCGGGTTTTACCGCGTGAATGTATTCGCTACCTGAATGGGGCCAACCTCTTTTATAGTTAGCTTCTTCTGGCTTACCCCAACCTAATTGCAAAAGAATTTCTAAAAAGTTTGCATTTCCATGTTGAGAAAGATTAGCCCATTCTGATCGAGAAACAATGCGATCGACATCTACACGGGAAATGTGTCGATAGTCTTTGCTATTGTTAATACTCAAATACAAATCCATGCCTGCGGTAACTTCTTGCCAAAAACTAATAATATTAGATTTGGCAGTTTTTAGGGTTTCTATATCGCTAGGTAAAGCAATTAGCTGTTCATCTACTTGTGGATAACGCAAATATTTGCCTTTTAAGGTTATTTGTCGCCAGACAATGCCAGAAACATGATTTTCCCTTTGATAGCGATGAACAGTAGCCCTAAAATCGTTATATGCAGTAAACTTTTGTATTCCCTCCGGTTTGAGAAATTTGTCTATTAAAGGATTTACCCCTGAAGGGGTAACGGCAAGATTAAGACGCTGACCGTTAAGACAAGCTTTACGTTCATCAGCTAAGATTTTAATCAATTCCTCTGTACTATATTTGGTCATAGAATAAGCCATTGTTACAGACAGGGGACTCCCGACTAGCCGAGGGCTTATCGGGGTTATTTTGCCTATTATAGTTTGGTTTTTAATTAGTGGCTTTTAATTTGGTAGGATAAACATTTACATAATTTTTATAGTTTTAATAGTAAATTTTTCAATCTTATAGTTTTAAAATCTCCAATATTAATTAATATTTGCGGATAAAAACTGTAGTCTTATTTACGTTTCTTTAGCAAAATCTTCTGGGTCAATTCCCCAATTTATCCAGTGAATCGCCTCTCTAGCTGTTTTCATATCGGGGGGAACTCTGATAACGTGGATAAAACCTGTACTGGGACATATCATTTTTAATAAATAAATTGTTTCGATATCGATGTTGTTAATTTCTAATAAAGTGTATTTTTTCCAAGTATCTATTTTATTAGCTTGCAATTCTTGACAAATTTTTTCATAACCTATGGCTTGAATTAATACTCGTCTTAATTCGGCATTTGTTTCGGATAAAAGCCAGTTAGCTTGCCAGTTATGTACAGGTACTTTGCCGTATTTTTCTGGTAATTTTACCCCGTGATAGGCGTAAATTGTGCCACCGTTAGGAAATTGTAAAGCTGGTTTGCCTTCGGCGTGTAAACGTTGTTGATTATCAAAAGAAATTTGGCTAGGAGGAGAGGCGATCGGGCAAATATTACCATAATATATACTGTTACCTATACCATGAAGTAAACCTTGTCTAAATTCTATATTATCTGGTGTTGCTAACCATTCTGCCTGCCAGCGATCGGCTGATAATTTACCGTATTTTTCTGGTAAAATTATCCCATGATAAGCATAAATAGAATTACCATCGATAAATTCTAAAGCGGGTTTGCCTTCTTGATGCAAGTTATAGTTATTATCAAAAGAAAAATTTATCGGACTTTCATAAACTATACAAACTTTGTTGAAGGGATGTACCCAGTTACAGTATTTTGCTAAATCTAGTAAAAATTCCCAGGTATTCTGGCAAATTTTACACTTTAATACATTAATGGCAAAATCAAAATAAGCGGTGTTTAGATTAGCTAAAGAAAAAAGTTTTATATCATAGTAATAATCACAATTTATATCTTGCAAATCTAATTCTAAATTTGCATTGATTTCTGGATATTCTTTTCTAAATTTATCGCCATTATTTTTGAGATAATTATGAAAATTATAGTCTATTTCATCACGCCAGGAACCTTTTAACAAGTTTTCTAAGGGTGGGTAAAGTTGTTTTTGGAGTTGGCTTTTTACTTCTGCACTCAAATAACATCCTATTTTGCCGCCTATTTTGCTATAAACATGATTGATATTTAGTAAGAATTTCCAGGCTAAACTACCACCTAATTTTTTATAGTTATATTCCCAAGGATCATTTAAGCGAATATAATCCAATATCATTTTATATGGGCTGGAATAAAAAATAATTTCTGGTGGATTTAAACCGAAATTTCCATAAAGCTTTTTAATGGTAATTGTGGCTTTTTCCCGGTTTAGTGGTTGCATCGGCGTTTGTTGCCATTTTTTTATATATTTAGGAATAATAGCGGTTTGTTTTGGGGTGAGTTTAGTAATTGTTTTTATCATAATTATTTGATGTGTGTAATTTATCTGGGGATAATTTGTATTTAATGGGTAAACCTGGGACAGGTTTAGACAGGTTATTATTTTTCTGTGAGATTTTCGATACCATCCCAATGAGAAGGAAGTTGGTTTTCTAGCCAGTATTGGCAGCGTTGTTGATGTAAAATTGCGGCTTTATCATTTTGATCGATTGCTAAAATTTCTGTAAATTTTTGCAAAGCTAAAGCAAACTTTTGATTTAAATAATCTTCTCTAGCTTGTTCATAAATATTAATAATTTCTTGTTTCTGAGGAGAAACTATATCGGAACGTAACCCTACTAATTCATAAAGAGAAACTGGCTGTAATTTGCCCTTAACTCTGACAATATCTAAATGGCGTACCAAAATTTTATCAGCACAAGGTTGATAGGTACTACCACTAATTACTATATCACAGCCGTACATTTTTGTAGTACCTTCTAAACGAGAAGCTAAATTAACATCATCTCCAATAACTGTAAATTCCATCCGTCGGGAATGACCGACATTACCACTAATAGCTTCTCCGGAATGAATGCCAATGCCAATACGGATATTTTTCTTATTTTCAGCTTGACGACGTGCATTAAATTCTACTAAAGCTGAACGCATTTTTAAAGCTGTTTGTACTGCTTTCCAGGCATGATCTTCGACGGGGACAGGCGAACCAAATACAGCCATAATTGCATCACCAATATATTTATCTACCATACCTTGATGTTGGAAAATAGCATCTCCCATTGGTGCAAAATAATCATTAAGCATGGTGACAACTTCTTCTGGTTGCATGGTTTCTACTAATTTAGTATATTCCCGAATATCAGAAAAAAGTACAGATACTTCTTTGCGATCGCCACCTAATTTTGCATTGCCAGTTTGCAAAAGTTTTTCTGCTAATTCTTGAGTCATGTAACGATACATGGTATTTTTCAAGCGTTTTTCATCGCTGATATCATCCATTACTATTAAAGCACCATAAACATTTTCGACATCTTTAGCATTTACTATAGAATTAATCGATAAATGAACACTATTTGCTTCGGCACCAGTGGCAGAAATTAAGGTTTGATCTGGATAATATTGCTGTCTGGATTTTTCATCTTTGGCTAATAAAGCTTTGTGAAACCACCCAGAGAAATTACCTTCTTTAAGTTTAATTACTTCTAAAATAGATTGACCTTCTAAGGTATCAGTTTCTTGTAAACCTAGTAAACGTTTAGCGCTTTCATTAGCTGTAATAATTTCTCCTTCTGCATTGGTAGAAATTACCCCATTAGTTAAACTACGGAGAATATCTCTTTGCATTTGTTCCTGTTGTTTAATTTGGGCATATTGTAGTTTAACTTTTTCAAAAAGTTTGGCATTCTCTAATGCTACTCCAGCTTGTATATTGAAAGCTTGCATAAATTCTCGATCGCTACGATTAAAACTAGCTTTCCAACATTCTGGTACATTTGGCCAATCCATAGGATTATATTCGGGAAAATCACCTTTTTTGCGTTTATTAACAAGCTGTGTAACGCCAATTAACTCGCCATTAGCATTAAAAATTGGCATACAAAGTAAACTACAAGTACGATAGCCATTTAATTGATCCATTGTTTTAGAATTACCGGCATCAGGATGATTATATAAATCAAAGGGAATGTTTAAAGGTTGGCCGGTTTTAGCTACTTTGCCAACAAAACCAACTCCCACTGGTACTTTTATTTTTTTTAAAAAACCATCCGGCTGGGGAATGTTTGCCCATAAATTATTATTTTGAAAATCTAATAACCACAGACTACTGCGATCGGCATTCATTAATTTTTTTGCTTCATCCATTACC
>CAWUOF010000167.1:0-8232 GCA_963923765.1 uncultured bacterium
CCTTGGGAATTTGGGCGTTATCATCTCCTAATTCCAGATAGGAACGTCTTAAAACTGGGTCACTACCTTTGAGCATATTTCGCATACCAGGAACATTAGCAGTAATCGCACAATCCCCAAAGGAAATTAACAGATTTGACCGTTTTCTAACTAGCTTCAGTAATTCTAGGTTTTCTTCGTTAACTACCGCACCTTCAACTAATACTACATCCACGTTTTCCGGATATTCTTTAATGTCAGAACCAACGGGACTGTAAACTACATCTACCTTTTCTGCTAAATCAAATAGAAATTCATCTAAATCGAGAAAAGACATATGACAGCCGGAACAGCCTCCTAGCCATACCGTTGCTAATTTTATCTTGTCCATTCGTGTTTCTCCCGTGCGTTAACAATAAAATCTAATTTCGAGCGATCGCGTGTCATTTCAGCAACAGTAGAACCCTTACGGAAAATTGCTCCCGTCGGACAAGCTTCTACACATTTACCGCAACTTGTACAAGCAGTTACGCTACCCCAAGATTGATTTAAACCTGTAATTACTTTAGCCGCAGCACCGCGATTAGCTACATCCCAAACATGGGCACCTTCGATTTCATCGCATACCCGCACACAGCGTGTACATAAAACGCAACGATTGTGATCTATACCAAAGCGATCGTGAGTAATATCTACTTCTCTGGAGGGGAAACGATAGGGGAAACGGGAGTGATCCATTCCCACTTCGATCGCTAAATCTTGTAATTCACAATTTCCATTAGCAACACATACTGCACAAACGTGATTACCTTCGGCAAACAACATTTCTACAATCATGCGGCGATATTCATCGATTTGCTTGTTATGAGTATGTACTTTCATGCCTTCTGTTACTTCTGTAACGCAGGCAGGTAAAAGTTTATTAATCCCTTCTACTTGTACTATACACAGGCGACAGGCTCCTACTTCAGAAACACCGTCTAAATGGCATAAAGTGGGAATTCTAATACCATTTTCTTGAGCGGCTTTTAAGATACTTGCGCCTTCCTCGATCGCTATTTCTACGCCATCTATTGTTAGAGTTTTTACTGACATATTTTCTCCTATTTTTTACTAATTGCTAATTATTGCTAACAGCTAAAGACTATTTTTATAGCAGCAGTTAACTGGGAACGGAAACCCAAAACTTTCCTGTTTTTACTGGCTTAATCTTTGTCCTAACAGTTTTAAAACTTGCTATTTTATTCAGATATTATTTGAATTTCTAGCTTTTTGCTGTTAACAATGTAACCCTTATTAGCTCTTAGCATTAACAACCATTGACGATTGTTCCGCGCTCAATCCTTTACCGTTTTGGCTGTTGTCAATTAATGCTAAATATTCTTCTTGGAAATAGCGCAGGGTACTGAGGACAGGGTTGGGTGCAGACTGACCTAAACCGCACAAGCTGGTATCTTTTACCATACGGCAGAGTTCTTCAAGTTTTTCTAAATCGCCTAAAGTTGCTTCTCGTTTCAGGATTTTTGTTAATGCCTGATACATTTGTACTGTGCCGGCACGACAGGGGATACATTTACCGCAGGTTTCACCTCGGCAGAATTCCATATAAAACTGGGCAACTTCTACCATGCTGGTTTTTTCATCCATGACGACCATACCACCAGAACCCATCATGGAACCAACTTTGGCCAAAGATTCATAATCTACTGGGGTATCTAATAGGGAGGCGGGAATGCAACCTCCAGAAGGGCCGCCTGTTTGGACTGCTTTAACTTGGCCATCGGGAACGCCGCCCCCCATGTCTTCGACTATTTCCCGCAGGGTAATACCCATTGGTACTTCTATTAAGCCATTGTTGCGAATTTTGCCTGTGAGGGCGAAAATTTTGGTACCTTTGCTTTTTTCTGTGCCAATGCTGGCATACCAGGCCGCACCTTGACGGATAATGGCCGCAATATTGGCAAAGGTTTCGACGTTGTTAATTAAGGTGGGATAACCCCATAAACCGGAAACTGCTGGATAGGGCGGGCGGGGATGAGGTGTACCGCGTCCACCTTCGATGGAGGAAATTAGGGCGGTTTCTTCTCCGCAAACAAAGGCACCGGCACCGATGCGGATATCTATTTTAAAGTCAAAACCAACATCAAAGATTTGTGAGCCAAGTATGCCGAGTTTTTTGGCTTGTTTAATGGCTATTTGTAGTCGATCGATGGCAAGGGGATATTCAGCGCGAACATAAATATATCCTTGATTAGCCCCTACTGCGTAGGCGGCGATCGCCATACCTTCTAGCACACGATGGGGATCGCTTTCTAATACCGATCGATCCATAAATGCGCCCGGATCTCCTTCGTCAGCGTTACAGATAACATATTTCTGACCGGAAGGCATTTTGGCAACTGTTGCCCATTTTAAGCCTGTGGGATATCCTGCCCCACCGCGCCCCCTTAAACCGCTTTTGGTAATTTCTTCTACTACCTCGGCGGGTGTCATGTCGTGGATGACTTTGTATAGAGATTGATAGCCGCCTGCTGCGATATATTCTTCGATACGTTCTGGATCGATTTTGCCGCTAGTTTCCCGTACTATCCGCATTTGTCTTGCAAAAAATGGGTGTTTAGGGTCGCCTTCGATCGCTGTTGCTGTGCCGCCGTTAATAGCATCTATGATACTGGCTGCGGCTTCGGGGGTTACTTCTTCGTAAAGTTTATCTTGTGCTTCAATTTGTACTAATGGCCCACGACCGCAGAATCCCATACAACCAACACCAACTACTTGCACGCGATCGCTTAGTCCGGTATTTTTTACCTGTGCTTCTAGGTTTTTCTTTACAGTTAATGAGTTTGCCGCTTGGCATCCTGTCGAGGTACAACAATGTACGCGAATTTCTTTGTGTGCCTGACGTTCCGTTTCGGCTATTTCGAGTAATTCATTTAAATCCATAATTCTTTCACCTCTGGGATAAAAGTTAAAAGTGACTAATGAGTGTTTTTAGCTAGTTTTCTTTTCACCCTTCACTTTTTAACCATCCCTTCACTTTTTCTATTGCCGCTTCTGGCGTGATTTTCCCAGCTACAGTGCCATCAAATACCACTGCTGGGGCTATGCCACAAGCACCGATACAACGTGCTGTTACTAGGGACATCTGCCCATCTGGTGTTGTTTCCCCTTGTTGAATTCCTGCTTTTTTCTCTAGGGCTGAGAGTACTTCTCCACTACCTTTTACATAACAAGCAGTACCTAAACACACTACGCAGGTATGGGCACCACTGGGTTTTAGGGAAAATAAATGGTAAAAAGTGGCTACGCCATATACTTTGCTCAGGGGTAGTTTTAGCCCTCTGGCTATATATACCAATACATCTTCTTCTAGGTAGCCGAAGGCTTCTTGTGCTTTGTGCAGTACTTCTATTAGGGCATCTTGACGATATTGATTTCGTTTCATCGTCATGTCTAGCACTTTGAAACGTTTATCTCCTGATGGATGCCCTTTTGCCCCAGCATCCGTTTTTTTGGTTTTTTCTTCTATTTTGGCTTTATCTGTTACAGATTGCATTTCTATATTCCTTCGTTTTTCTGGGAATTAGCTTGACGGTAAACGCACTATTTCCCAAGGTTTACCTGGTTTTATAATTTGCGATCGTTACCTTAGTTGTGGTGCGTATTTTGACAAGTTTTTTACTGCAAAATTTTTTGTTTCTAACTCCTTAATGCCAGAATTTTAATATTCTCCTAATTTTTTGGGGTTTTCGATCGCCTGGGTTGCTTTGTTTCTCTTTTCATTAGTCTATGTTATATCTTGCATTTTTGTCTGCCTTAATTATTTAAAAAAACCTAATTTTCTGGAAAATGTAAATATTGTTTACTACTTTGTTACAAAACTACTAAAAAAACTTTCCTGTTGTTAAAAGAAAAAATATATTAATGTTTTTTTAAGATTCAAAATCAGAAAAATTTTGTATTATTTATGGGTAGCCGGTATAACAACCAGGGAAACCAATTAGCCCCTTAAGGCGATAGAAAAGGTTTATTCCCTGATGCATATATTTTCCAAGACAAGGCTAATAGATAGACAAGAAAAAAGACAAACTCAACGAGTTTTTAGCTGATTTTAAAGTTCTACTAGTAAAGGATACTAAAACTAATCTAGGTTTTATCTATCCCACCGAGTAGTAGTGGAAAAAATAACCAGAATTTCCACTTGTAATAACTAGCAAATAGTAACTGGCTAAATCAGCCATCACAATCGAATAATCTAAGACCAGCCTCCCATTAGAAAAAAATAGTTTAGCTCAATTATAACCATGAACAACGAGACGAGGCTGATTAGAGAATCACCATTACATCCGGAGTCTAAGGATATGCAACAGCTAAGTAATGAATATAGCAATGTATATAAAGATGTATCTTCATCTAAACTAATTCACGATAATTTAGCAGAACAACAAGCAGTTGCTGCTGCTCCAGGTGCTATTAGTGCTGCTGACTGGCAAGGAAGTGAAACCTACGGACTAGAAGCTCTAGGGATGAAAAATCTCGGACATATATATCATAATTTGTCTGTACCTATTTTGATAGAACACGCTGTAGCCCGTGCCGAAGGCATTTTAGCAGATAACGGTTCTTTGTGTATAAAAACTGGTAAATATACCGGACGTTCGCCTAATGATAAATTCATAGTTGATGAACCGGGTAGCCGTGAAGAAATACACTGGAATAAACTCAACGTTCCCATTTCTGAAGAAGATTATAACCTTTTATATCGTCGGGTATTATCCTACGTTCAAGGTCGCGATATATATATTTTTGATGGCTATGTCGGCGCAGATCCTAACTATAGTGTAGGCGTTCGTATTATTACCGAACGTGCTTCCCAAAGCTTATTTGCTCATCAGCTATTTTTACGCCCGACACAAGAAGAATTAGCCAAACATTCGGCTGATTTTACCGTAATAGCAGTTCCCGGCTTACAAGGCGACCCCGATATCGATGATGGTATTAATTCGGAAGCCTTTATCGTGGTGCATTTTTCCAAGAAAATAGTCATTATTGGCGGTTCTAAGTATTCTGGAGAAATCAAAAAATCTGTTTTCTCTTTGATGAATTACTTTATGACCAAACGCAATGTATTGCCCATGCATTGCTCGGCTAATATGGATGAAAATGGCAAAACTGCGCTATTTTTCGGCTTGTCTGGTACTGGCAAAACTACACTTTCTGCCGATCCTACTCGTCGCTTAATTGGTGATGATGAGCATGGATGGTCAGATGATGGCATCTTTAACTTTGAAGGCGGCTGCTATGCCAAGACAATTAAACTTTCTAAACAGAATGAGCCTCAAATTTGGGAGGCTCTTCGTTTTGGGTCGATGATTGAAAATGTTGTACTCGATCGCTACACTCGTGTACCTGACTATGATGATGGTAGTTTAACCGAAAATACTCGCGCCGCCTATCCCGTTGATTTTATTCCTAACTGTGTTATTCCTGGCGTTGGCGGTCATCCAGATACAGTGATATTCCTAACAGCAGATGCTTTTGGTGTATTACCGCCGATCGCGAAATTAACTAATGAACAGGCAATGTATCACTTCATGTCTGGTTATACCAGCAAACTAGCAGGAACAGAACGCGGTATTACAGAACCAAAAGTAGCTTTTTCTGCTTGCTTCGGTAAACCTTTCTTACCTTTATCCGCCACAGTTTATGCAACAATGTTGGGCGATCGTCTTGCCAAACATGGTGCTGTAGTTTATCTAGTTAATACTGGTTGGTCTGGCGGCCCCTACGGTGTGGGCAAACGGATGGAAATTAAACACACTCGCGCGATGGTATGGGCAGCCTTAAATGGTAAGCTCAATGATGTTAAATTCTATCCTCATCCTATTTTCAAGATTTTGTTACCCGAAACTGTTCCAGGAGTACCTAGCGAAGTTTTAGATCCTCGCAATACTTGGGAAGATAAAGCAGCTTACGATCGTCAAGCTAATGAATTAGCCAAGCGCTTTGTTGAGAATTTCAAACGCTTCCAAAATGCCAGTGAAGAAATTATCGCTGCTGGTCCAATTCCGTCCTGTTAAAGCAGGTTTTTAATGCCAGTGGGCTGTTAGTCCACTCTGGCATTATTATCGGTAAAAAGGAAAAAGGTAAAACTCTCACCATATCTGTAGGTTTTCCTTTTCACCTTTTTCTTAGATATATACTGGGAAATTACTGCAAGTTTTAACTATATTTTTTCCCAAGTATTAATAAAATATGGCGGAACTTAGAAAAAATCGCCCTAATTTTGATAATTTCAACAAAGTTTATATTAAAAGTAAATTTATTAAACATCCACCATAATTAAAATTAACATCAATTTTTATACAAAAATCATATATTTATTACCTCTGTTAATAAGTTCACCTATTAGGGCAAATTTCTATTATAAACGAGCCGTACATTCTAATAGTAATTTTTGATTTTCTATAGTGTAGGGTTGAATTTCTAATGCTTGACGAAATGCTTGAATAGCTTCCCGGTATTCTGCTAAAGCCGCATGACATAAACCTAACCCATGTAAAGCCCCAAAATGTACAGGATTGATCCAGAGGACTTTCTGACAGTCAGATAGGGCTTTTCTATACTCACCGATCGAATAATATAAAACTGCTCGTCTATTCCAAGCTTCTGCAAAATCTGGCATTTTAGCAATAATTTCTGTGAGAAAAATTTCCGCTTGTTTTATATCTCCATTTTGGATTAAAAATTCTGCTTGGCGTAATTGCTCAAAACCTATTACGCCCTTTTGGTGAAACCAAATATGCCATAATTCTGCCGTTGCTCGATCGCGAATATTTGCATCGGGATTTTTTAACTCTTCCAGTAATTGAGAAATAGCTCTGTTATTCATATAAATTTTTGATTTTGGATGCTGGGGAATTTGGGACAGTATTTATTATTATAAGTAATTGACAATGAGTATAATCTACTTACTCCTGTAATGTACAACCACTTCATCATTTACCTTAAGATTATATACCATATTTCTTATTTATGAGATCAACAATTGATAAAATAATCTATATAATAGACTGGCATCACTGCTGTTGCCTGTTCCCTGTTTCTGCTTCTTGCTGTATATATTATTTTCCAGAGGCGCTTTTAGTTGTAAGCTAATTTACGAAGTTGATGAAATAGAGAACATGGCAAGGATTAACGATAACTACCTAAAGTTGAAAGCTGGATATTTATTTCCAGAAATTGCCCGCCGAGTCAATGCTTTTGCTGAGGCTAATCCGGATGCTAAGATTATTCGGTTAGGAATAGGAGATGTAACAGAGCCATTGCCAGAAGCTTGTCGTTTGGCAATGATAAAAGCAGTAGAAGATATGGGCGATCGAGCCAGTTTTAAAGGATATGGCCCAGAACAGGGCTATGGCTGGTTACGAGAAAAAATTGCTAAACATGATTTCCAGTCACGGGGATGTGATATCGATGCTGAAGAGATATTTATTTCCGATGGCTCTAAATGCGATACCGGTAATATATTAGATATTTTTGGCGATGATAATACGATCGCTGTTACAGATCCAGTTTATCCTGTTTATGTCGATACTAATGTGATGGCAGGTAATACGGGAACAGCTAACGAAAAAGGCGAATTTGGTGGTTTAGTTTATCTCCCCATCACTGCTGAAAATAATTTTACTGCTAAATTCCCCTCGGAAAAAGTGGATTTAATTTATCTCTGTTTTCCTAATAATCCTACAGGAGCAGTTGCTAGTAAAGATCATTTACAAGCATGGGTAGAATATGCTAAAGCTAATGGCTCTATAATTTTCTTTGATGCCGCCTATGAAGCTTATATCACAGATAGTAATATTCCCCATTCTATCTATGAAATAGCAGGTGCAAAAGATTGCGCGATCGAATTTCGCTCTTTCTCCAAAACCGCAGGCTTTACTGGCACTCGCTGTGCTTTTACAGTAGTACCAAAAACCCTAAAAGCTAAAGCTGCTGATGGTAGTGATGTAGAATTGTGGAAACTATGGAACCGTCGCCAATCTACTAAGTTTAATGGTGTATCCTATATTGTGCAACGCGGTGCCGAAGCTGTTTATTCAGAAGCGGGTCAAACTCAAGTAAAATCTGTTATTAGTTTCTATCTGGAAAATGCGAAAATTATTCGGGAAAAACTAACCGCAGCAGGTTTAAAAGTTTATGGCGGTGTTAATGCTCCCTATGTTTGGGTGCAAACTCCCAATGGTTTAT
>CAWUOF010000168.1:0-8194 GCA_963923765.1 uncultured bacterium
TTGCGCTACAATCGGCAACTGCTATAGGTTACATCAACTTCGTCACCCCGTGAGTAAATTGTGGTTCTAATATTATGAAAATTTCCTTGTATCTGCTTTTTGTTTAGAAAACCATAACAATTCAATGAGTAACTTAAATACCGAACAGCTTATTTAAGACCGATCGATAATCCCTAAAATCAACAAAACCAATGTCAAGCAGAAATTATGTCAGTTTTGCGACGAATTAGAAACTGAAAGTTGTACGCAAAGCACCAATGGTAATAGTATCACTGGCTGAGTTATGACCAGGATTAAAAATTACCAACACACCTGGAGTAATAGTGATATTATCCGTAATCCGCACACGATAGAAAGCTTCTACATGGGTTGTAGTGGATGGTTGACCACCTTTACTGCCGTCACTACCTGCCAGAAGGCTAGGAATATTTGCACCCAAAGGCAAGTCACTGCTAGTAATTTTAGGAGGTTGACCCACATAAATACCGCCTAAATTGCCGGGGCCGAAAAGATTGGGAAAGTTAGCAAAAGCCATCCAGTTAGTAGTTTCCACACTACCCGATCGCCCTGGAATATAAGAAGTTGTGTAACCTCCCCATCCACCAATAGTAATACTAGGAGTAATACGCCACTCCACAGTAGCACCAACAGCATTAGTTTTCAGGGGATTTGCGATCGTTAATTGATCGTCGCCTAACGCTGTGCCCAAACGCCCGAAGGGAGAATAAGCATTGATATAGTGCAGAGCAATATCAAAGTTATCTGCTGGGGCAAAATTGAATTGTAATCCCGCCGAAGTTTCTCCTTGTTTACCCCCAAATAAGCCATTTTGAGTATTTTCTGGAGTACTAGCAGCATACACAGCTTGCATACTTAAGCGATTAGCTATTTGCCAGTCAAAACCGATACCTCCACGTCCACTACCGATATTAATAATCGGGTTACGTTGGGCTAAAGCTGAAATTGGTCCTTGGCCGGCACTTTCGACACGATTTGCACCTCGGAAAACGTTAACTGGACTAACTCCTACTGGTCCAACTATCACGGCGAAGCGATTGCCAATTAACTGACGATAGTTTAAGTCACTAAGAACTAGTTGATTTTGAGTATCCCCTTCATAAGCTAATCGGGAATCATTACTTAAACGTGGCCCTGTATTACCATTCCCCATTTGAATGCCCGTGAGTAAAAGACTCCGAGGGCTAAATTGAGTAAATAAACTCAAACTGACATTATTGATAAAGTTAACATTAGTAGCAGTATCTTCAGTATCTTTACGGCGATCGACTGGAAAGAAATCAGCCTTGTTACTCCCCCGAGTTTGAATACCAAAAATTGCTTGTCCAAACAGTTTAGTAGTGGGAGCAAATCGATTGGCTTCTAATTCAGCAGTGCGGGCTTCTAGGGTATCAACACGACCCCTAACAGTTCCTAATTCTGCTGCAAATTCTTCCTGTAGTCTTTGTAGAGTAACTAAATCTTCTTTTTTTAATCTGTTGCTGGATGCTTGAATAAGCTGATTCACTTTATCCATACAAGCATTCAACCCGGCTGCAAACTCATAACGGGTCATAGCCCGATTACCGCGATAGGTACCATCTGGATAGCCAGCAATACAGCCATAGCGTTCTACTAGGGATTGTAAAGCTTGAAACGCCCAATCTGTAGGCTGAACATCTCGCAACTGCGAAACCGAGGTCACTTGTTCCATGCCATTGTCTGTTTCCCCTGGATTACTATTATCCAGGTTAGACTGTGCCAAATTGATAGTAATTCCCTGATTATTTTCAGCGACAACAGCTTGATTTTGCCCTATAGTCAATTTTTCTTTAGTTTTCTGGGCAGGTACGGCAGCGTTTAAATTATTTAAACTGGGTTGTTGATTTACTGGGGTAGTTTTTGTTCCTGTCCAAACTGGTACAGTTATGGTATCTTGATTATTTATGGAAGAAGCATCTAATTTTGTTGGGGATGTGAGGTTGGCAACTGCGTTTGGCCTTAATGTTTTGACATTTATGGTTGTTTCAGCTTGAGCCGATGCTAGACCGGTGGTAAAATAACTGAAGGCAGCCCATAGTAGAACTGATGAGGCGGTTTTTTCTAACCCTAACTGGGTTTTCATATTTTCTCAACTCCTGCAAACACCACTAATGCTTGAATTCTACACAATAAATTTGGTGGATGCACCCTGTTGCGGCTTGATTGTCTTCTAATTTTTAATCATAGCGCCTCTAAATAATTTAGAAAAATCTTTACTCCTAACCTGTTTGATAATTCTGAGTCGATTTTTTTATAAATCATTTAGATTTGTTATATATTTTAAAATTGGAGTAAGCTGCATCTGTGTAAAATATTGTCTTAGTTTATATATTAATACATTGCCTTAAAAATAAATAGCTATATCCTTACTAATTTTTATTAAGTTTTTCTCAAAAAATATGGCATAAAAAATTAAAAAATTTAATCATAATTTCTATCAATACAGCGCCACATAAACTATTAATTTAAGATTTGTTTAGGTATTTGGAAGTTTTCTTTTTTAAAAGATCTCAGTTTTTACCTAATTAATTGATGAATGGGACTAAAATCAACAAAAAACAGGTAACATACTGTGTTAGAAAAGAAATACTGTGCTTTTTTAGGATGATAGATCGATCAAATGTAATCGGGAAAATTATAGAAAATATGGCCGTCAGAGCCAAGAAAGCAGATAGGCAACATTTCATTTAGCTCTGGTAAATTTGAGTAAGCTTGAGAGAACGGAGGTTTAATAAAGGTAAATGAGCGATCGAAATCCTTATGAAGAGCTTGGTTTAACAGAAGATGCCTCTTTTGAGGCTATTCAAGAGGCGAAAAATATACTTATACAGCAGTATAGTGGCGATCGCCAACGCCTGCAAATCATTGAAACCGCTTATGACGATATCCTTATGGATCGTCTCCGAATGCGTCAAGAAGGCAAAATCAAAGTTCCTGAACGCATTCGCTTTCCGGAACGTCTTGCCCAACCTGCCCCTAGTCCCATTTCAACTCTGCCCAAAACAACCCCGACTTGGTTGCAGGGACTACTTGATACTCCCAGCCGTAATGATATTTTATGGCCTAGTGGTGTATTTATTGCTTTGAGTGGCATTATTATTTATCCAGCTACGGCTGTTTCTCTAGTACAGGTGGCCTTGGCTTTTGGTGTCGGTTCTACCTTATACTTTCTTAACCGTAAGGAAGGTAAGTTTGGCCGTTCCCTCGGCTTAACTGTGGTTGGCTTGCTCGTAGGATTAACTCTCGGAGGTTTACTCAGCAGTTTGCCAATTTTTGCTATGGCTTTAATGCCGGAAAAGTTTATCACAGTGATAACTTTTATTGTTCTCTGGCTGATGAGTAGCTTCTTTAAGTAAAAAGTTAATGCCAAGCAAAAAGTGAAAAGTGAATTATACATAAATATCAGTGCAATATTTATTATAAATTAATTTCGATTTCTGATATTTATTCACTTTTCACTTTTTCTAAATAAAATACATTAATAGATGGTAAATCATTGCGAAATTATAGTAAAAAAACAAGAATAGTTAATAGTCAATGGTTAAAACCATTTACAGTTCTAAGGTTTCTGTACCATTTTTTCTAATTAAGTGGTTTTTCAAAAATGAAATGCTGCTAATATAGACTACATTTCATATTTATAAATATACAAGGAAACAGGGAATTACCAAACGGAAAAAATAATATTAAAACAATATAAAGGAAAAAAAGTGGTGGGAGAAAGAGCTTATTGGCTGGCTTGGTCACAAATAAATGGTATTGGGCCAGTATTATTAGGGCGGTTACAGGAAAAATTTGGCACTTTAGCCGCAGCTTGGCAAGCTAATGCTATCGATTTAAAACAAGTAGAAGGATTTGGCCCGAAAATTATCGAGGCAGTAGTAAATAAGCGATCGCAAATTGACCCATTAAAATTTATAGAAGAGCATTCTATTAAAAATCCTAATTTTTGGACTCCTGCCGATCGAGAATACCCCCGTTTACTCTTAGAAATTCCTCACCCACCCTCAGTTATTTACTATCAAGGTCAGTCCGAAATATTAAACAATCACAATCTAAAACCCATCATCGGTATAGTAGGCACTCGTGAACCTTCCGAATACGGTCGCAGATGGACTCGTCGCCTTAGTAATACTTTAGCAAAAAGAGGTTTTACCATTGTTTCGGGTATGGCAGCCGGCATTGATGCCGAAGCCCATCGAGGTTGTTTAGAAGCTGGAGGTCATACTTTAGCTGTTTTAGGTACCGGAGTAGATATAGTTTATCCCCCTAGTAATAAAGGTATTTATCAACAAATATTAAAACAAGGCATAGTAATTAGTGAATATTCTGCTGGTACTAAACCTGATCGCACCCATTTTCCCCGTCGTAATCGTATTATTGCCGGTTTATGTCGTGCAATATTAGTAATGGAAGCACCCCAAAAATCCGGTGCTTTAATCACTGCTAATTTAGCTAATGATTTTGGCCGGGATGTTTATATTTTACCTGGTAGATTAGATGATTATCAAGCCATCGGCTGTTTAAGTTTATTAAGCAAAGGTGCCCAGGTCATTTTAAGTGAAAATCATCTTTTAGAAATGCTAGGAGAAATACCCCCTATTCAGGCTTCTGAACAATTAGAATTATTTGCTGATGCTGGCTCAAAAATAACTCCTCAACCGAAAATAAATTTAGAACCGGAATTAGCCATGATATTACAAGCGGTGGATAAAGAACCTATGTATTTTGATTTTATTGTTGAAAAATCCGGTTTAAATGCTAGTACCGTTGCTAGTGCCTTGGTGCAGTTGGAGTTAATGGGATTAGTGGTACAGTTACCAGGTATGCGTTATCAATTGGTTTAAATATAAATTAAAATACATAAATTAAAATAAAATACTAATTCAAAATTTAAAAAATAATTGGCCGGATTGTAAAAAAAATTAATTATATTATCGGAAATCAAGTATTAAGATATGAATAAGATTTTGTTGTTGTTTTTAATTGTCAATGTCACCCATTAAAGTTTGCATTACTATAGGCACTCGTCCCGAAGCGATTAAGTTGGCTCCAGTTATTCAAGCATTTAAACGATCTCCTGACTTTGATACCCAGGTGATTTTAACTGGTCAGCATAAAGAAATGGTTGAACAAGTAATGCAAATGTTTGACTTAAAAGCCGATCGGGATTTAGCTATTATGCAATATAAGCAAAGCCTGACAGATATTACCTGCAAAAGTTTGCAAGGATTAGAAATTTTATTTCAGGAAATGCAGCCACAAATTGTATTAGTACAGGGCGATACTACTACTGCTTTTGCTGCTGCTTTAGCTGCTTTTTATCAGAAAATACCTGTGGGTCACGTAGAGGCCGGTTTGCGGACAGATAATTTATTTAGTCCCTATCCAGAAGAAGCAAATCGACGTTTAATTTCTCAATTAGTACAATTAAATTTTGCTCCTACTTCTTTATCTGTAGCAAATTTAGAGCGATCGGGTATTAATGGAGAAATTCATCTCACTGGCAATACAGTCATTGATGCTTTACTAGATGTTGCATCTCGTCAACCAGAATGTAATATTAATGGTTTAGATTGGCATAAATATCGCGTAATTTTAGCTACGGTTCATCGGCGAGAAAATTGGGGAACTCCTCTTATATCTATTGCTCAGGGATTTTTGCAAATTTTAGATAAATTTCCTGATACTGCTTTAGTTTTACCATTACATCGAAATCCCACTGTCAGGGAACCTTTACAGGAAATGTTAGGAAAACATCCCAGAATATTTTTAACTGAACCTTTAGATTACACTGATTTAATAGGTGCTATGCAGCGTTGTTTTTTGATTTTAACTGATTCTGGAGGTTTACAAGAAGAAGCCCCTAGTTTAGCTAAACCTGTTTTAGTATTACGAGATACAACTGAACGACAAGAAGCTGTTGAATTTGGTACAGCTAAACTAATTGGTACTGATACTAATGATATTTTAGCCAATGCTACAGAGTTATTAACTAATTCTGATGCTTATACAGCTATGGCAAGTATTCAAAATCCTTTTGGCGATGGTAAAGCATCCCAAAGAATTGTGGAAATTGTGAAAAATTATTTCCAGATTTAATTAATAAAATTCCATAGCAATTTTATTAGGTGCATCTTTATATTTGCAAATATCAAACTAACCATGATTTTCTATATTTGCAATTACAAGATGCACCCTGATACATCGCTTGTATATTGTTGAAAAATTTATCGGAATATAGAGGAAATTTTTCTCTATTACATATCATCCAAAGAAACACCGTTAGCACTAAAACTGATATTTTTGATTTTGAACATGGGCTGATTTAATAGAGTTTCCCGGATACCTTCAAATAAAACAAGCTGATTTTTACTGCTCAAGGTGTGAAAAGCATTTGAACCTTGAGGATTGCTAATTTTAAAGTTAATTAGTGCCTCTTTTGTGATAGGATTGATTGTTACGTCACAGTCTTTTATGCCTATATCTTGTCCATGATAAGCTTGTAAAATTTGTTTGACTGCGCTGGCTGCGGGTCGATCGGCTTCTACTTTTACCTGACGTGGTACTAATTCTAAACTTTGGGAATCTAGGACATAAATAGTTGCCGATAGGTATTTGTCAGATATTGTAGTATTTTCTGTTGATGTTTCGGCTATAGATCGGGTGGAAAATACCAACGGAACAGATAGCCCAATTATTAGGCTTAGGGAGGCGATCGCTAAACTTATGCCACTAGCTTTTTTAACGGGGAAAAATTCCCTATTATTTTTGGCTGTGATATGAGTAAAAAGGCTTTTCATATAACACCCCTCATGTCTACGATATTTTAAGTTAGTAGACCTTATACTTTTATCTTAACCGACTTAAAAGATATTGAGTATTACAAATTACATAATTTTTTATTTTATTTTGTGATTACTTTTTGATAATATTAATTTTTGTTTACAAAACTATAAGTTTCTTAATTATTGCGGGGATTTCGATGGGATTTTCCACGATAAATATATTTTCTGGTGACAATTTTTGATAAAAAACTTTACTTTCTTGGTTATTAGTTAACAAAATAACTTTTTTCTTTACTTTTAAAGCTAGGGCAATTTCTGAAGCTGTACCAATACCTATACCACAGGCAACTACGACATAAGACGAAAGGACGTTAATATTATTGCGAGCATTACCCATATCAGTGACGATCGCAATATCCACCGCCTCAGATATATTTTGGTCATCTATACCGGGAAGAATGCCGATAGTTAGCCCGTTAGCTGATTTTGCCCCTTTAGATGCCGCATCCATCACACCTATATTTCTACCACCCGTGAGAATTACCCAGCCAGCTTGGGCAATAAGTCTCCCTATTTCATAGGCATTTTGACAGTCTGTTGGGGTAGCACCTTCTCCTGGCCCCATGATGCCAATAATAATTTTTTTCATTTGTCTTGCAAGGAAAAGTGCGATCGCATTCTACTATTTTTAAATTTTTCGCAAAATTATTGCAAAAATTTCTCTAATATTTGGTTTATTTTACCTGTAAATATAGCAAATCAGGGTTTAAACCACATATTGTAGAGCTTTCCTATAATTCACCTACAATCTAGTTTTGTAGATATTTTTGATAATCAAAAATCTATATTTCTTAAATTTCTTTACTATTATTGATTCTGGTAATCATAGATTATAATTTACTATTTATCTAATAAAAATAGATAAATTATAATGCACAAATTATACAGGCAAAATGTTTAAAAAAAAATAATGTGGAAATATAGAGTTCAATATAGACCGTTAACTATTTTTTTCTGTTAACCATACATTGTTGCAAAATGATAAAATATGTTAGAAGTAAATATTTTACTATTTATACCATACAATGACTAACCAAAAACATAATCAATCCGAACATAATCGTTTTTTTGAATTATCCCCAGATTTACTGGCAATTATTCGCTTAGATGGTCACTTTCAACAAATAAATTCTGCCTTTACTCGATCTTTAGGTTATAGTAATTCAGATATTTTTAATCAGCATTTTTTAAAATTTGTACATCCTAGCGATCACCAAAAAACTTCCACCAGCTTTGCTCAATTTGCCGGAGAAAATAGTTTAATTCAATTTCAAAATCGCTATCGCTGTCAAAATGGATTATATAAA